>CAZXHQ010000229.1:3205-6243 GCA_964640145.1 uncultured Rhodothermales bacterium
CTACGTGGAAGTGTTCTACAACGACGGCTTCGATTGGACGACGGAAAACGCCGTGTTTCTCAGTCCGACCGCGGGGATTGACATCGAGACGATTAGCGTCCATGAGAACGGGCACGCACTCGGGCTCGGTCACTTCGGCGGCCCCGTCAACAGGCAGCCGTTCAAGCTGAAGCCCAACGGCAGAGTCTTTAACCCCGAGGCGGTCATGAATCCGTTCTATCTCGGCGGCGAGAAGCGTTCGCCGCTGCCCACGGACGTGGCCGGCCTTACCACGCTCTATACGGGCCACATTTCGACCACGAATTAGAGGTGCGTTGATAATACATCTCGCCCTCCGTGCATCGGGGTCTTCAAGAGGGTTCGGGACTTAGGGCCTCGGGACGGACGTCCGCAAGCATTCAAACGCCGACGTGCGCCATGAGGCACCCATCGCGTCTATCCTGTAGATTGGGACTCCCTATCGCAACGCCATTTCCACACACGGACCTTCCAGCCTTAGCGGACCTTCCAGCCTTAGACGCGCAATGGCGGTCGTAGCCATCGATCTCGGCGGCACCAAGCTGGCCGCCGCGATAGTTTCGGAAAGTGGAACGACTGTCGCGCGCACCGAAAGGCCGCTCGGTGCCCGTAGGGGTCCCGAGGTAGGCGATCTCGCCGCCGAGACGGCCCGCGCCCTGGTGCGGCAGCAGTCCGGTACCATCGCCGGCCTGGGCATGTGCGTTCCGGGGATCTACTCGCCCGCCACCGGACGGGTTTGGGCGCCGAACATTCCGGGATGGGATGATTACCCCCTTCGCGACGAGCTGACGGCGGCCCTGGGGTCGGAGCTTCCCGTTCGGCTCGCGAGCGATCGCGCCTGCTGCATCCTGGGCGAGATCTGGATGGGCGCCGCGCGCGGTTGCAGGGATGCCATCTTTCTGGCCGTCGGCACCGGCATCGGGGCCGGTATCGTCTCGGACGGGCGCATTCTAAACGGCCGGCACGGCATTGCCGGCGCCCTCGGCTGGATGGCGCTCGAGCGGCCCTATCGCGACGGCTACGAAACGTGGGGCTGTTTCGAATACGCCGCCTCCGGCGACGGGCTCGCCCGCGCCGCAAGAGATGCCATGAGGCAGGGGTTGATTCCGGACGGGTACGAGGGACGACTCGCAAGGGCGGATGCCATCACCGGACGCGACGTCTTCGAGGCATTCGAGGAGGACGATCCGGTGGCGACGCACGTGATCGACCACGCCGTCGAACTCTGGGGCATGGCGGCCGCCAATCTCGTCAGCCTCTTCAATCCGGAAAGGATTATCTTCGGTGGCGGTGTTTTCGGCCCGGCCGTCTCCCTGCTCGGTCGCATCCGCGCGGAAGCCGAGCGGTGGGCGCAGCCGATCGCCATGGCGAAGGTCTCCCTCGTGCCGGCAAAGCTGGGTGGCGACGCCGCACTGTACGGCGCCGCCAAGCTTGTCCTCGATCGATGAGACGACACATCCGTCGATACGTCAGCCGCTCTATCGTTTCGTGAGGAAATACAACCGCAAACACGTCTTCGCTGCAGCGTGCCTCGGCATGCTGGTTTTCGGCATCGTGATGACGGTGCTCGGCTCCATTCTTCCGTCCTTGATCGAGCGTTTTGCCGTGGACAAGGCGGCGGCCGGCTCGTCCATCACGCTGATGAGCATCGGCATCCTGATCGGATCGCTCGTCTTCGGCCCTGTCGTGGACCGGTACGGCTTCAAGGGCATGCTGACGGCCTGCACGTTCCTCGTCCTGCTCGGTCTCGAGGGGCTCGCATTTGCTCCGTCATTCGACTTGCTGCGCGCGGCGGTATTCTTCGTCGGATTCGGCGGAGGCGTAATCAATGGCGGCACGAACGCGCTGGTCTCGGACATCAGCGAAGACGGGCGCAGCGCGGATCTGAGCCTGCTGGGCGTCTTCTTCGGCCTCGGCGCATTCGGCGTTCCATTCTCGCTCGGCTTTCTGCTCGAAACGTTCTCGTATTCGATCCTGACCGCTGCTATCGGCGGGCCCGTTCTCTGCGCGCTGGTCTACTTCGCGGGCGTCCGGTTTCCGCTGCCGAAGCAGCCCCAGGGTTTCCCTATTACCCGCGGCGCCGCCCTGGCCAGAGATCCCGCGCTCGTATGGATCGGCGCCCTCCTCTTCCTCCAGAGCGGCGTCGAGATCACGACAGGTGGATGGACGACGACCTTCTTCGAGGAAGAGATCGGCGTGGATCCGGGTGCCGCCGCCTTCGCGCTATCGCTTTTCTGGATCGGAATGACGGCGGCCCGCCTCGTGCTGGGGAGCGTCCTGAAGCGGCACAACCCCGCTCGGGTGCTGCGCATCTGCATCGGGATCGCGCTCGCCGGATCTATCCTCATGCTCGCATCGGAGTCAGCGTGGCTTGCCTATCCAGGCATCTTCCTAACCGGGGTAGGCCTCGCCGCCAGCTTTCCGGTCGGACTCGGGTATGCCGGCGACCTCTATCCGCTGATCTCCGGCACAGCCTTCAGCATTCTCTTAGTCATGGCCCTGACGGGCGGATCGCTGCTGCCGTACGCCGCCGGCGTGCTGGGGGGCGCATTCGGCCTTCGTGCTGCGTTCCTGATGACGCCGATCGCGCTCCTCGTTATGCTGGTCGTACTCTGCCTCGCGCTCCGGCACATCCGGGCCCGATCGGAGCAGCCTGAATCCACCATGTCGTAATTATCCGTCCTGCACATGTCTCTGGCAACCACCTGGCTCAACAACACCCGCGGCATCATAGACCGCATCGAATCCACGCAGACGGAGGCGATCCACAGCGCAGCCGCGCTAATGGCCGACACCATCGAGGCCGAGCGCTGGGTGCATACCTTCGGATGCGGGCATGCCACGCTGCCCGTCGAGGAGATGTACCCGCGGATCGGCGGCTTCGTAGGTTTTCACCCCATGATCGAGCTACCCCTTACGTTCTTCACCCGCATCACGGGCGAGATGGGCATCCATCAGTTTCTCTTCCTCGAACGGACGGAGGGGTACGGCCGTCAGATCATGAAGAGCTACGACTTCGA
>CAZXHQ010000230.1:0-6231 GCA_964640145.1 uncultured Rhodothermales bacterium
CGACATTGACGGCGTCTTCGAGCGTATTGATCACGTCCGTCTGGTCGCTCGAGAGGGGCTCCAGCAGGAGCCTCACGTCGTGTTCGGCGATCGCAGGGGCGACGCGGATCAGGCCTTCGGTCATGTTCGCCACGGCCTCTTCGGTCGAGATGTCTATCGAGGAACGCTGGCCGGGCGAGCCGAAGATCATAATGTCGCCGCCCAGATCTCTGCACAGCTCGGCCAGCTGTACCATATAATCCCAGCTCCGGCGCCGCAGGTCTTCGTCGGGCGTGGTGACGTGCAGGCCTTCGGGCGTGACGAGCAGCCAGTGGAGCCCGATGACGGGTACGCCGGCCTCCTCGGCCGTCGCGCGCAGCTCGGCGCGGCGGTCTTGCGACAGGTCGTCGACGTGATCGGCCAGGGTAAACGGAGCGACTTCCAGGCCCTGATAACCGACCTGTGCGGCATACGTGCACTGACGCGGCCACTCCCAGTCCTCCATGATCTCGTTGCAGATGGCGTAGCGCCACGGCGCGTCGGAGCCGGCCGGGTCGAGCGTCTCGGGCTGCTCCTCCTGCGCGCGGCAAGCGGAGAGAGTGCCGCCGACGGCGGCGGCGCCCAGGAGGGCGGGCGCGATCTGCAGAAAGTGTCGGCGTGTGAAGTCGGACATGGCTCTGCCAAAATATCCTCGCCGTCCGACTTGTTCAACTGGAAAACCCGGTTCCCGGCTCTCCGGCGATGTCGCGGCCGGAAATCCGAGGAGCGTTACCAAAATAGGCCTTCCGTCGGACCTTCCTTGCGTTCGATGCAGACATGAATTATGCTCACTACTGGTGTTGCGTAATCGCACCGTGTATAGGGTCGTGATGGACAGGGAACCGCCATGCGTAGAAGATTCGACCGAAACGGCTTCATGAGACGACGTTGGATCGAACCGATTCTCGGGCTTGTGCTGGTGCTGTGCCTCGCCGCCTGCGGCGTAGAGTCCGACGTCACCGTCATCAAGATGGGCCACGGCCTCGACGTCACGCATCCCGTTCATCAGGCCATGCTCTACATGGGCGAGCGGCTCGTCGAGAAGTCGGATTCGACGATGCGCATCGACGTCTATCCCAGCCAGCAGCTCGGCTCCGAGCGCGAGCTGCTCGAGCTGCTGCAGATCGGAAGCGTGGGCATGACGAAGGTCTCGTCGGCCGTGCTGGAGGGCTTCGTGCCCGAGTACCAGGTCTTCGGGCTGCCCTACCTGTTTCGCGACGAAGCGCACCGGTTTGCCGTGTGGGACGACGAGGTGGGGCGCGACATTCTCAACAGCGGCCAGGAATTCGGCCTGCGAGGCATCGCCTATTACGACGCCGGTACCCGCAGCTTCTACACGAAGGACCGTCCCGTCCGGGAGCCGTCCGACCTCCGGGGTCTGAAAATCCGCGTGCAGGAGAGCCCGGTCGCCATGCAGATGGTCCAGGCGCTCGGCGGCTCGCCTACGCCCATCGCCTGGGGCGAGCTCTACACCGCCCTGCAGCAGGGCATCGTCGACGGTGCCGAGAACAATCCGCCGTCCTTCTACCTATCGCGCCACTACGAGGTCTGCAAGTTCTACTCGCTCGACGACCACACGGCCGTACCGGACGTCGTCCTGGTCGGCACGGGGCTCTGGGACGAGCTCACCGAGCAGCAGCGGCAGTGGCTGCAGGAGGCCGCCGACGAGTCCGCCGAGCACCAGAAGGAGCTCTGGGCCCAGTCGGTTCAGGAGTCGCTCGAGGCCGTGGAGGCGGCCGGCGTCGAGATCATCCGGCCCGACACGGAGCCCTTCGCCGAGCAGGTCGCCTCGATGTACGACGGCTACCGCGATACGCCGAGAGTCTACGATCTCATCGAGCGGATTAGGGAGGTGCGGTAGTGAAGCGCCTTCGAAAGGCCGTGGACAAGGCTCTGGCCTGGCTGTTGATCGCGCTCATGTTCGTGGCTGTGATCAACGTGCTCTGGCAGGTCTTCACGCGCTGGGTGCTCGCCGTGCCGAGCCCCTACACCGAAGAGCTCGCCCGGTATCTGCTCATCTGGATCGGCCTGGTCGGTGCCGCCTACGCCGCCGGCAGCAAGATCCACCTGGCCATCGACCTGCTGCCGATGATGCTCGAAGGCCGCCGCCGCCTGGCCCTCGAAATTCTGATCGACACCTTCGTACTGCTGTTCGCGTTCTTCGTGTTCGTCGTGGGCGGGTACCGCCTCGTCAGCCTGACGCTGATGATGGGCCAGACGTCGGCGGCGCTCGGCCTCCAGATGGGCTACGTCTATGCGGCCATCCCGCTCAGCGGCGTCATCATCGTGTTTTACGCGGTCCTTTCGATCCGCGACGAAATCGACGCGATTCGAGGCAAGGAGGTCGAGCTCGTCGAGCCGGATCGTTCCACCAAGAAACCCATCGACTGAGAGCTACAGCCTGAATCCATGGAACTCGCCGGAGTCCTCGTTCTCGTCGTCGTCTTCCTGGTGCTGCTGCTGATCGGCGTGCCGGTCGCCTTCTCGATCGGGCTTTCGGCGATCTGCACGATGCTGGTAAGCGTCGACATGGGGCCGGCGCTCACGACCGCCGCCCAGCGGATGGCGGTAGGGCTGGACAGCTTCGCGCTGCTGGCGATCCCATTCTTCATCCTCGCCGGAGAGATCATGAACACCGGCGGCATCGCGCGAAGGCTCATCGACTTCGCCAAGAGCCTCGTCGGCTCGCTGCCCGGGGCGCTGGCGCACGTGAACATCGTCGCGGCCATGTTCTTCGGCGCCATATCAGGTTCGGCCGTTGCGGCGGCCTCGGCGGTCGGAGGCGTGATGGTCCCGCGGATGGATGAGGAAGGCTACGACCGCAGCTACGGCGCCGCCGTCAACATCACCTCCGCCACCACCGGTCTGATCATTCCCCCCAGCAACATCCTCATCGTCTATTCGCTGGCCAGTGGGGGGGCGTCGATCGGCGCCCTCTTCCTCGCCGGTTATCTGCCCGGCATCCTGGTTGGGCTCTCCCTCATGCTCGTGGCGGGCGTGATCGCGCACCGCAAGCAGTACCCGCGCTCCGAGCGCGCCCGCATCGGCACGGTCATCCGGAAATTCTTCGACGCGCTTCCGAGCCTGTTCATGTTGATCGTCGTGATCGGCGGCATCGTCGCCGGCATCTTTACCGCTACGGAAGCGTCGGCCGTCGCCGTCGCCTACGCGTTCGTGCTCGCGCTCCTCTACCGCGAGATCACCGTGAAGGATCTGCCGGAGATCCTGCTCGATACGGCCTCGACGACGGCAATCGTGATGCTCCTGATCGGCACCTCGATCGGGCTCTCCTGGGTGATGTCCTACGAAAACATCCCGCAGAACGTGGCCACGGCCCTCGTTGCGCTGAGCGATAGCCCGGTCGTGATATTCCTGATCATCAACATGATTCTGCTCGCCGTCGGCACCTTCATGGACATGACGCCGGCCGTGCTGATCTTCACGCCGATCTTCCTGCCGATCGTTACGGAGCTGGGCATGGACCCCGTCCACTTCGGGATCGTGATGGTGCTCAATCTCTGCGTCGGGTTGTGCACCCCCCCGGTGGGCAGCGTTCTGTTCGTGGGCTGCGGCATCGCAAACGTTTCGATCACCAAGGTCGTCCGGCCGCTCATGCCGCTCTTCGTGGCCATGATCCTGGCCCTGCTCATCGTTACGTTCGTACCCGAGCTGAGCCTGTGGCTTCCAAGAGTATTCGGATTTTAGCGAGATGGCTGTGATCTCGGCCGGCCGGGGTTTCCGCGACCAACTAATTCAGTCCTCGCCATGGCATCCCTCGAACTGCATCCCGACCGCTATTTCGATCCGGATCCCGGCCTCCGGCGCATCGCCCGCGAGCTGTATCTGAGCGTGGCGGAGCTGCCTCTCGTGTGTCCTCACGGGCACGTAGACCCGCGCCTTCTCGCTGAGAATGAGCCGTTTCCCGAGCCGACCTCGCTCATCATCACGCCGGATCACTATATCTTCCGGATGCTCTATTCGCAGGGCGTCGAGCTGGAGGCGCTCGGCATCCCGACGCGAGACGGCACACCGGTCGAGTCGGACCCGCGAAAGATCTGGCAGATCTTCGCAGAGCATTACCATCTCTTCCGCGGCACGCCGACGCGGGCCTGGCTGGACTACGAGTTCTATCACGTTTTCGGCATCCGTACGAAGCTCGACGGCCCGTCGGCCATGCATATCTACGACGAGATGCTCGAGCAGCTGCAGTCGCCCGAGTTTCTGCCGCGCGCCCTCTTCGAGCAGTTCGACATCGAGGTGTTGACGACGACGGACGCGGCGCCGGACGCGCTGGAGCATCATCAGGCCATCCGTGCAGCCGATTGGGACGGCCGCGTGGTGCCGTGCTTTCGGCCGGATTCGGTCTTCCGCATCGCGGCGCCGGAGTGGGCAGCCGAGCTGGAGCGTCTGGAAGAGGCCGCGGACCAGGAGGTGGACGGGTATGCACGCTTCATCGAGGTGCTCGAGAAGCGGCGCACGTTTTTTCGGGAGATGGGCGCCGTCTCGACGGATCACGCCGTCCTGGAGCCGTACACGCACCGGCTCCCGGAGGAGCGCGCCGCGAAGCTCTTCGATGCGGCGCTGCTGGGCAAGGCCGACATGGACGACCAGCGCCGGTTCGAGGCGCACATGCTCATGGAGATGGCGCGCATGAGCGTGGAGGACGGCATGGTGATGCAGATCCACCCGGGTTCGTACCGCAACCACAACCGGCGCGTCTATGACCGCTTCGGGCCCGATGCCGGCGCGGACATCCCGGTGCGCACCGAGTTCACCCGCAATCTGCACGAGCTGCTGAACGCCTACGGCAACGATCCGCGCCTGCGCCTCGTGCTCTTCACGCTCGATGAGACCACCTACTCCCGCGAGCTCGCTCCGCTGGCCGGCCATTACCCGGCACTTCGCCTCGGCCCGGCCTGGTGGTTCTTCGACAGCATCGAGGGGATGCGCCGATACCGGGAGCAGATCACCGAGACGGCCGGCATCTACAACACGGCCGGCTTCAACGACGACACGCGCGCCTTCCTCTCCATCCCGGCTCGTCACGACCTTTCGCGGCGGGTGGACGCCAACTACGTAGCCGCTCTGGTAGCCCGCCACGAGATCGATATGGATGACGCGCGGCAGATGGTGCGTGCCCTGGCCTTCGACCTCGCGCGCGAGACATATCGCCTGGACGACGCCGCCGCGTAACCGGGGCCCCGAGACGTGGGCCGGGCCTTTTTCGCAAATCTTCATGCAAAATATTTTGCAGGTTTCTACCTTCAGGTAGTGAAGACGTCAATCTGCAGGGACCGCCATGGCCGACCTTCTCCATCTGCACCTGAGCCGACGCGAGAGCCAGATTATGGACGTGCTGTTTCGCCTCGGCGAGGCGAGCGTGTCGGACGTGGTGAAGGGCATGCCGGATGAGCCCTCGTACAATACGGTACGCGTCACGCTCGGAATCCTCGAGAACAAAGGCTATGTGCGGCATCGCGAAGAAGGGCCCCGCTACCTGTATTCGCCCGCCCAGTCCCTCGAGCAGGTGAAGCGCTCGGCGACCCGGCACCTGCTGCAGACGTTTTACGAGGGGTCGCCGTCACGGGCCATCCTCAGTCTGCTCGGCATGTCGGTCAAGCATCTCTCGCAGGAGGATCTCGACGAGATTGCCACGTGGATCGAAGAGGCGAAGAAGCGGGCGGAGGAGGCAGCATGACCGAATTTATAGATCTGCAGCTGCACGAGCTCGCCTACGGCGGCTCGCTGGTGCTGAAAGCGACAGGCATCCTGGCGGCTGCCTGGGTAATCGCGATCTTTCTGCGTACGCGCCCTGCCCGGCTCCGTCACCTCGTCTGGAGCGTGGCGTTCGCCGCCGTGCTGGCGCTCCCGGTGATCGCGCCCTGGATGCCTGTGCTCGAGGTAGACCTGCCGCACATAGATCGGATTTCCGACCAGCTCTTTGCCGATGATAAAGCGGCGACGGAGGTCGCTGCAGATCTGCTCGCCGCGGCGGATGAGCGCGCCGAGGCGTTGGTGGAGACGCCCGTGCCGCTCGCCGAGAGGAAGCCGCCCGCAGAACCGAGGGCGCCGCGCCGCCGGGCCGCGGCCGCCTACATTCTCTTCATATGGATGGCGGGAAGCAGCGGTCTGGCGATCCTCTTCATGCACCACCTGGCTCGCATACGAAAGGCCACCTCTGCGGCCGTCGCCAGGCCGCGCATACAGACGCAG
>CAZXHQ010000231.1:0-2146 GCA_964640145.1 uncultured Rhodothermales bacterium
GAAGGCGGCGTAGAACAGCGTCCAGATAACTCCTAGCGGCAGAGCGACCGCGTGGGCGCGTCAATGGCTGATATCTCGCTGACCGTTTGTGACGACGTGCTGTAGTCCTCCCATCCCATCGGTACGAAGACGAGTATTACCACATAGAGCAGCGATGACCAGATTCCGTAGATGAGCAAGACCTATCGTAGGGTCTTCGCCTCCTGAACGTTGGCGAGGGATGTGGCGCCGCGAACGCAAGGTCTGCCACTTCGACCCCGACGAGCATACTAAACTCGACGAGAATATCGATGTCGCTGTCGGCCCAGCCTCGTTTCGAGCGAATGATTCGAAGATGACGGTCCTTATGCTCGTCAAGATCGTAGGCGTGCTCTACCTGGGGATCCCGGCTGCACTTGTCGTACTGACGAAACGGCTCCTCTGGCGCGACCCGAACGGAGCGCGGCTCGCACATGCGCCTCCAGCTCCTGTCATCCGCACAAAAGAGGCAGGCTACTGGAGCACCTCGCTCGCCTTGTGCATGCGGCTGAAACGCAATGGTGGCGCGGCGCATGACAGATTTCGCGGCGATCCAAGCCGCGCCGCGATCCTTAACGCGATTCCGGGCCAGACAGTGTAACGGTGTCGTCGTATCTGCGTCTGTCAGGAGGAACACGGGTATACGTCCTCTACCGAGCAAACGCAAAGTTAGAGATCAGCGATGAAACGCATTATTTCGGTTATTGTCTTCGCGGGCCTCGTTTTTGCATCTCCGGCCCTTGCACAAGAGGATGAACATCATCATCATCCACCCTCCGATACGACCGCCGAAGAGCAGGAAGCTGTGCCGCACCACGACGATGGAGGCAGGCACATTCATGAGGATATGGCGGCATCCAGCGCGGTGGTTCCGACCGCACCGATGCAGCGCGATGCGTCGGGTACGAGCTGGATACCGGATGCGTCCCCGATGCATGCCGCCCACGCGCAACGCAGCGGATGGGACCTCATGGTCCACGGGACAGCCTTCGTGCGCTACACCGCACAGGACGTCTTCGAGAGCGGGACGCGCGGCGACCGGCAATTGGATGTGCCGAACTGGGTGATGGGCATGGCCCGGCGCGACATATCGCCGCGCGGACACGTGGCCTTTCGGGGTATGATGTCTCTAGATCCGTTGACGATCGGCGGATCGGGGTATCCCCTTCTCTTCCAGACTGGCGAAACGTTCGAAGGAGAGCCACTGGTTGATAGACAGCATCCGCACGACCTCTTTGCCGAACTGGCCGTCATGTCGGGGTACCGGATCGGCGAGCATGCCGCGGTCTTCGGCTATTTCGGATTGCCTGGCGAGCCGGCGCTGGGTCCTCCCGCATTCATGCACCGTCCGTCCGCCCAGCACAATCCGGACGCTCCGCTCGGCCACCACTGGCAGGATGCCACGCACATCGTCTACGGCGTCGCCACACTCGGCTTCAACGTGGGTCCGGTAAAGGTGGATGGATCCGTCTTTACCGGTCGCGAGCCCGACGAAGAGCGATTCGGCTTCGACCGGCCGCGGTTTGACTCCTACAGCGCACGGGTCTCGGTCAATCCGACGGACCGCCTCGCGCTGCAGATTTCGAGCGGATTCTTGAAAGAGCCCGAGCATCACGAGCCGGAAGTCGACCAGCGGCGGACTACAGCCTCCGCGATCTATGCACGGCCACTCGGCCATCTCGGCAACTGGTCGAGCACTTTAGCGTGGGGCTACAACGAGGGGCGTTCTGAACACGATGATGATGTACACGCGCACGGCAGCACGCACAGTTTTCTCGCCGAAACCGACCTTCTGACGGGGCCGCAGGCGTTATATAGTCGGGTAGAGTGGGTACAGAAGTCGCCCGCTGAGCTCGCGCTCGAGCTCGATCAGAATCGACTGGCGATCGGAACTCTTACGCTCGGTGCGGCGCGCGATCTTGCCTTAGTTGGAGGTCTGCAGTTCACCCTCGGCGTTCAGGGGACGATCTACAGCGT
Organism: uncultured Rhodothermales bacterium; assembly: GCA_964640145.1. Lineage (GTDB taxonomy): Bacteria > Bacteroidota > Rhodothermia > Rhodothermales > VXPQ01 > CAZXHQ01. The sequence continues at coordinate 1,996 of CAZXHQ010000231.1, forward strand.
GCCCGCGGAGATCCAGAGTGCTTACGGCGAAAGACCAGTCTCGGCGCAGGCTTATCTACGCATCGCACCCGTTTTGATGGGGCACCAGGGCTGTTAGCCTCATCGCGGTGGCTATGGCAAAATCAATCCGGAGAGCGGCGGCGACGCAGCC
>CAZXHQ010000231.1:2246-6230 GCA_964640145.1 uncultured Rhodothermales bacterium
GCCTCTAACCGTCATCCACGGAGACCAGGACTATTTTGCTACGGACGCATCTGCATGGCGGCCGCAAGCAGAACATCTTGCACCTCCTCCGCAGCGTCAGCGCTTCTTAGTTTATCAATCACCCCGGGGTCTCGCACCATGCGTGCCACCGATGCTAGGAGGCGAAGATGTCTCGGAGCATTCCTGTCCGCCGGGTTCAACACGAGCAGGACCACGTGTATAGGGCTGCTTGTCGGGTGGAAGGTTATGCCACCAGGACTGATTCCGACCAGCAGCACAGGCTCCGATACGTATTCAGACAATGAATGATAAAAAACTACACCCTTCTGAAGCTCGGATCGGTAATCGGCCGATATGCTGGTCAGGTCGCTTTTCACCCGTCCGATCAGTCCGTTCCTTTCGCCGGAATAAGATCGAAGCATCGTCTCGATGACGGCCTCGCGATGATCTTCCTCGATATTAAGGACTATATGTCCGTTTTGGAGCGCCTCTCGCAAAACGATATCGTCGTTCATTGCCATTCCGTCGATGAAGTCGGTTTTCGGCTCCGACGGGTACACGATCACGAAGTCTGCATTCGGCCGACGCCGCGCGAGCAACTGCGGCAGCCGATCGAGCGCGGGGCGCCAGGAGATCGTACCCGCGCGTGCGCTGAGGACCACCCTTAGATCATGCGGCTTCGCGATGTCGTCCAAGGCGGTAAGCAAACCAGCCCACGCCTCGATGGGCAGAAACTGGACCTTCACGTCCGGTTTCAACGACATAATCGAAGATCGGAAGGAGGCGATGCTGGCGGGTGTAGCGATCACCGTCAGATTCGCTCCTAGCTGATTGGCGAACGCCTTCATGGCGTGCATGGCGGACGTGAATCCTGGTTCGCGATCAGCAAAGGGGGGGATCGCCATCAAAATGCGATCGACGGTGTTGACCGGATGCTCCAGCTTGCATACCAACACCTGCGCACGCGTATCCGTCAGAAGCTGGTCGAGGACCGTGCCGAAAATACGTTCGCTCGTGGAGACGTTTCCTGCCCATCCAATGACGACCTCAGAGATCCGTCGCTCCCGAATGGCTCGTTTGATCCCGTCGGTCGCATTGACGTCGATTCGCGTCACGGGGTGTATCGGAACCCCGGCGGCGGTGCCGTGCGCGACGGCGTGTCCGAGTAGTTTTTCGCTGGCTGCCACTTCCGCCTCGACGTCGGCACCTTCCCGTACCACCACCAGGGGATAAATTGGTTCGTCTTGTCCCGGATAACGGGTCAGGAGCGCAACGTCCATGAGAGACGCGGCCGTCGTCGGATTTGCGAGAGGCACGAGGATGCGCTGAGGCGCTTCGCTGGCGCGATACGGCTTTCGTTCCTCGGTTTGCGCCATTCGCCGACCGTATCGCTCCACGATCCAGGGGCTCAGCAGGCAGGTCACCAGGATCATAAGGATCGTGCCGTTGAGAACGGCGTCTCCGAATACGCCGAGCTCGTAACCCACGATGACGACGGCGAGGGTAGCTGCCGCCTGCGCTACGCTGAGGCCGAACACGACCATTCCTTCCTCCTTGGAATACCGGTAATAACGCCGCGTAATGTCGGCGGCCAGGAATTTCGTTGCGACGACCGTGACGACCATAAATCCAGCTACGACCCATGCCGCGGATTCTGCGGTGAAGAGCTCCACATCGACGAGCATCCCGACGGATATGAGGAAGAATGGAATGAACAACGAGTTGCCGACGAAGTGAATCCGATCCATCAGGATGCTCTGCTCCGGAATCAGCCGGTTGAGTGCCAGGCCGGCCATGAAGGCTCCTATGATGGGTTCCATGCCGGCGAATTCGGAAAGCAGAGCGCTTAAGAATACCGCGGCGAGCACGAAGACGAACTCGGCCGTCGATTCAGCACGCAGTCGTCGGAAGAACCACCGCCCGAGTCGAGGGAGCCCCCAGAATACGAGCACACCGTAGATCGCCATGGCGGAGACCAGGCGAAGCCAGAAGGCGGCGTTCAGCGTGCCCTCCACACTGCCCGCTATCACGACCAGAACCAGAAGGGCGGCCGTATCGGTGATGATCGTGCCTCCGACCGTCGTCGTCACCGGTTCGGTTTTCGAGATGCCGAGGCGGCTGGCAGTGGGATAGGCAAGGAGCGTGTGCGACGCGAACATGCTGGCGAGCAGGATTGCGGGCGTCCAGGCAAAGCCAAGGAGGTACACCGCAAGCAGGGTGCCGCTCACCTGCGGTAGTAAGAAGGTGAGTGAACCGAAGAATAGGCTTCGGTTACGGTATTTCTCGAATTGAGCGAGGTTGATTTCCAACCCCGCGACGAACATGATGTAGAGCAGACCGACCGTCCCCAGCAGCTCCATCGTCTGATCGCGCTCGAGCAGGCCGGTGGCATTCGGCCCGACGATCACGCCGGCGATAATCAAGCCGATGATCCCCGGGATCTTGAACCGGGAAAACAGAAGGGGTGCGATCAGGATGATCATCATCACCAGGGCGAAGATGAACACCGGATCGGTGATCGGCAGGGCTACGTCAGCCAGAAAATACATTCAGGTATCCGAACGTCGTCGGGTGCAATGAGTGGGGAAGCGTAACGGCGCAGGTACGTGCCCATCGGAGTGCCCTGCTGCTCAGGGCGAGAGCTGTTCGGCTCGTGAGGCGCTGAAAGCGCGTTCAGGGCACACGTCGCAGCCGGGCGTTGTCCATCGCCCGACGAGCTCGTCAGGGTGATCTTCTACGACGCGCCACGAAATGTCGATCGTGGTCTGCCGTCCACAGAAGCGTCCGACTTCACTGGTAGGAATGAGTTGTTGGACGTCAAGCCGTCCCCGACGGAGGACGCCACCCAACTGGGTGCGGTTCACGTCACTGAATCGAATCTGTGCACGATCGTCGTCCACCTCGATGGATACGGCCGCAGAAGCCGTATCGCTGAACGCGATGTCGACGCAGGTCCGTTCCAGCCAGCCGCGCGTCTCCTCATCGAACTGCCACCTACCGGCGAACGACGAGCCATCGTTCGGCAGAATGGGCTTCCAGAGGACGAAAAAGGCCACTGTGCCCGTTCCGATCACAAGGACTACGAGCAGAAGAACGTACGCGGCGGGACGCTGGCGATCGGACCGCGGGGGCGAAGAACCATGAGCATCGGACCCGGATGCAGGAACGGCCATGACCATAACCTCCTTAAATTGAAGCGTCTTTAGGAAGGTTAAGGTGCCGAGTTACCGGACCCTGGTGCCTTCTTCCACATGCCGACGGGGTTAGCTGTCGGGCTAGAGCTGAAAGTTGCTCCTCTGCAGTGCGAGATGCAGATGCGCCCCAAAACGGTTGGGTCCCCCGTTCCATCGAACAGATCGATGGACTAGGCTGGCTATTGTCGGCCTAATACAGGGGGACCACAAAGGGGTTCCCCTCCTGCGATCGGCCTGAAATCCCGGCCCTTGCTCAACCCGGGGAAGATCATCACCACCCCCCGTCGTGCTAAAGGGCCGTTGAAAATCGTCTTCGCGAAGGGCCGGCCGAGATGCGGGTTTATCAGCGGTCTTCTAACGCATTACGAAGACGTTCCATTCTTCGTCCCTTGCATCGTGCGCTCTTCGATGAAGACGAAGTACGCCGGACGGCCGTGCGGGACGTTGTGCATACACGCTTCGGGGGAAGAAAGACGGAGCTTGTCAGCCATCTTCTAATGGAGTCGGAGATCAGTCCGGATGAGGTCGACCGCGTCGTCGAACTCATCCGGCGGCATGAAGTGCAGGAGAGAAGTCGCGACGGAGGCGAGCCGTCATGACCGTCGACCTCATCCTCTCGTGGCTCTGACGTATGCGGTGCACAGCACACTTCTCATTTCCGCCGCCTGGATCCTGATACGCGTTATCTCCGAATTCTTACCCAAAGCACAAAATCGCCAATGGCGCACGCCGCTTGTGGGAGCGCTCGCCACCACGAGCGTCCACATGACGCCGGCTCTGAAGACAATCG
>CAZXHQ010000232.1:0-6227 GCA_964640145.1 uncultured Rhodothermales bacterium
GCGCTGCCTACCTATGCGATCGTCGACGCCGCCTCGGAAGCCCTCCTCGGTCGAACTACGGGGATGGCCACGGAAAGCGAATTCGCGGCATTTCTCGAGCGTGGAGCGGCCGCCTATCGCAGCGAGGCGCTTGCGGCGGCGAGATGACGACGTCCGCGCCGAAATAACGCCCGTCCGCAGACCGGATAACCCCCGTCCGCGGACCGGATAAAGCGCGTCCGCGGACCGGTCAGGCCTTCTCGACCTCCTTGGCCACCGGCAGGACCAGTGTCGGCCGAACGGCGCGCTTGAGCACGTCGCTGGCCGTGCTGCCTACCAGCAGCGATTCGAGACGGCTGTGTCGCCGCTTGGCCACGATCAGCATGTCGACGTCGTGATCGTCCGCGTCCTCCAGGATCACGTCGGCGGGATCCCCCTTTCGTATGCCGGCATGCACCGGTACCGAGAACCGGTCGAGCAGGAACGTCTTGAAGGCGTTCTCTTCGGCCGCTTCCATGTCGGCCTCGAGCTGCGGATCGTACAGGGTGTACGGGGCAAAGCCGCTCAGGCCCGTCATGGGATCCATCGGAGCCACCGCCGACGTCGGTGCCGGGGAGACGACGTGCAGGACGAACAGGTCCGCATCGAGCAGACCGGCCAGCCGTTCGACCTCCCGGGTCACCGACGGCGGCTCCGTGAGATTGGTCGCGAAGAGGATTCGCATCCGGGGATCTAGCTCTGTACGTCGCCGTTGTCGTTCCTCAGCTCCGCATAAGCGGCCTCGATGTCTTCTTCCAGCCGCTCGAGTCGAAGCTCCAGGTCCGCACGAAGATCGTCGAAGCTGGTTTCCGCGGCCGTCCCCAGCTGCTGGAGATCGCGTTGAACGGAGTCATACTCCTCGCGCAGCTCGGCGACCGTGGTATCCAGTTCCTGTTCCGCCTCGGCACCCGCTTCCTCGATCTGAGTCTCGAGCGAGTCTAAAGATTGATCCAGGCGGACAAGCCGATCGTCGGCCTCCGTTTGGAACTCGCGCATCTCCTGCTCGGACTGCGCTTGCAGCGTGTCGAGGTCCTGCTCGACCGCGTCGTCGCCAGCCGGCTCGCACGCGGCCAGCATGAGCATGGGAACGAGCGCGAGGGTGATTAAGAGTCGTTTCATGAGTGTATGTAGTAAGTTGTGGGATTAGTTCGGCAGGTTCATTACGGTCGTCCAATACCGCCATTGACCGGACAGTTCCTCCTGGACACAGTGACTAATTCGCAACAGTTGGGTGCCCGCGGGTATATATCTAGAACGTTGCGAATAGAACCGCCGAATCGTTACGTTCTTGCTCGCGCGTTCACCCGTCAACGCTCTGGCGGGTGAGCGCCACGGCGGTTTCGGGGCCGTACACGGACGAGCATCAACGTGCGCAGCATCATCCACATCGACATGGATGCCTTCTACGCTTCGGTGGAGCAGCGGGACGACCCCGCGCTTCGCGGGCGGCCCGTCGCCGTAGGGGGCTCGAGCCGGCGCGGCGTCGTCGCGGCGGCGAGCTATGAGGCCCGGCCCTACGGCGTCCGCTCGGCCATGCCTTCGGCCCGGGCCAGGCGGCTCTGCCCCGAGCTCGTCTTCGTGAAGCCCCGCTTCGAGGTATACAAGGCCGTCTCGCAGACCATCCGCGAGATCTTCCGGCGCCACACGGACCTGGTAGAGCCGCTGTCGCTCGATGAAGCATATCTCGACGTATCCGAGGCCGCCGAACGGGGTGTGCCGGCCGTAGAGATCGCCCGTCGTATCAAAGAGGCGATCCGGAAGGAGACCTCTCTCACGGCGTCCGCCGGCGTTTCCTACAACAAGTTTTTGGCGAAGATGGCTTCCGACGTGGACAAGCCCGACGGCCTGTTCGTCATCGCCGCCGACGATGCGCCGGCCTTCCTGGCTCGCCTTCCCATCGAAGACTTCCACGGCGTGGGGCGGGCGACGGCTTCGAAGATGAAGGAACTCGGCATCTACACGGGCGCCGACCTCCTGGCACGGCGGGAGGAAGAGCTCGTACAGCGGTTCGGCAAGACGGGACGGTTCTTCTTTCGGATCGTGCGCGGCGAGGATCATCGCGAGGTGAAGCCGCACCGGGTGCGCAAATCGGTCGGCGCCGAGCGGACCTATCCGACCGATCTCAAGCGGATCGGGGCCATGGAAGAGCGCCTCGCAGAGATCGCCGACAGGGTCGCCGAACGCATGGCCCGGATGGGCGTGGCGGGGCGCACGGTCACGTTGAAGATCAAGTATCACGACTTCACGGTGAATACGCGCGGCACGACGCTGCATAGAGACATCCACGAACTCGACGACCTGAAAGCGGTAGCGATGAAGCTGCTTGGGCAGCCGAATCCGGAGCGGCCGGTACGACTCCTGGGTCTCGCCGTCGCGAATCTGAGGCCGATTGCAGGGGAGCGCGGAACGCGTCAGCTCGAACTCCCGCTCGACGAAGCCGAACTTCTTTGACGACCGACGGTCCATAACCTCGCCGCAGGTCAGGCCTGCCGGTCCCTGGCGGCACTTCGTTTCGACACGCCCTGAAGGAGATGAGAAGATGACACACCCCCTTGCATTCGGCGTGACCGTTCGGTGCGCGGCGATTCTGGTCGCCGCTTCGCTGCTGGCCTCCTGCTCCTCCACCGCCGATCTCTCCGCATCGCGTGTGGTTGTGGACCCCGCACCGATAGAGGCCGGCATCGCGCCTCCGCCGGGTCCGTATGCGCCCGGTTTCGACGCCCTGCACTACGACGTCCGGCTCGCGCTACCGGACACCGGCTCCTTCATCGAGGGTGAGATGCGGGGCCGCTTCGCCTTGATCACGCCGAGCCCCGACACGCTCTCGCTGGACCTGACCGGCCTCGCCGTCTCCGGAGTGAATGCCGACGGCTCGCCGGCGGCGTTCCGCTACGAGGCCGGAAAGCTGCACGTCCCCGTTCCGGAGGGAGCCGACCTCGGCGATACGCTGGACGTCCTCGTACGCTACAGCGGACACCCTGCAGACGGCCTGATTCTGGGGCAAAACCTGCACGGAACGCCCACTGCGTTTGCCGACAACTGGCCCGATCGAGCACGCTTCTGGTTTCCGTCCATCGATCATCCCAGCGACAAGGCGACGGCTCGCTTTCAGGTGCGCCTTTCTCCGGCGACGGGCCGGCGCGTCATCTCCAACGGCGTGCTCGAGGGCTCCGACGACGGATCCGTGTGGACCTGGACCAACCATGAACCCATTCCGACCTATACCATGGTGATCGGCGCAGCCGACTTCGAGGTGGCAACCGTCGGACGCGCCTGCGTCGGCGGCGCCTGCACGGACGTCACCACCTGGCTCTATCCTCCCGATGCCGTTCGGGGTGCCGCTTCCTTTCGACGCGCGGCGGAGATGGTCGAGTACTACGTCGAGCTGATCGCCCCCTTTCCCTACGCCAAGCTGGCTCACGTGCAGTCCGCCACCCGTTTCGGAGGAATGGAGAACGCGAGCGCCATATTCTACTCGGAGCAGGCGATTTCCGAAGGACGCGATATCGAGAAGACCGTCGCTCACGAGACTGCGCACCAGTGGTTCGGCGACGCAGTGACCGAGGCCGACTGGCATCATCTCTGGCTCTCCGAGGGATTCGCCGAGTACTTCGCGGTGCTCTTCTTCGAACACGCCGACGGTCGGGCGGCGCTGGAGGCGCTGATGGCGGACTCGCGGCAGGCCTACCTTCAATCCGGCGATGCGGAGGAGCCTGTCGTCAACCCCGACGAGCAGAATCTTTTCGGCCTCCTGAATACCAACAACTATTACAAGGGCGCCTGGGTGCTGCACATGCTGCGAAATCTGCTCGGGGACGACGTCTTCTTCGAGGGCATCCGGACCTATTACCGGCGGCACGTCCATGGTACGGCGCTGACCGACGACCTCCGCCGCGCGTTCGAAACGGCGTCGAGCCGCGACCTGACATCGTTTTTCGATCAGTGGATCCACCGCCCCGGCCATCCGAAGCTCGCGCTCGAGTGGGAGTTCGCCGACGGCACGGCGCGGGTCGACGTCCGCCAGGTGCAGTCGGGCGCGTGGCCCGTATTTGATTTTCCGCTGGAGCTCGCCTTCGAGACGAGCGACGGCACCGTGCGCCGGTCCGTCCAGATCGATGCGCGCGACGAGAGCGTCGAATTCGACCTGCCGTCACCGCCGTCGGCCCTCCTCGCCGATCCCGCGGTCCGTCTTCTGGCGGAAATCGTAACCGTGACGCGCCGGAGCCGTTAAGTTAATACAAGCGCAGATAGAAGAGCATTCGTCCCGACGACCCTCGTTCCGCTATGAGCCGGCGCGTCGTGCTCGATACGAACGTATTTGTAGCGGCCGGTTTCAACGAACGGAGCCGGTCGGCGGAGGTACTTTCGCGCGTGGGCCGCGGCGAGCTGGAGCTCGTATGGAACGAGGCGACGCGCCGCGAGACGGCGCACATACTGCGGAAGATTCCACCGCTGGAGTGGCAGCGCTTTGAAGACCTCTTCGAGGAGCCTTCTCGGTACGACGGGCCGTGCGACGTCGATGCTTTTGACCACATTCCCGACCGAGACGATCGAAAGTTTGCTGCCCTGGCGAGCGCGTCGGATGCCGTACTGGTAACGATGGACGACCACCTTCTCGACGCCCGCGGCGAGGGCGGCCTGCGCGTCGAAACGCCGGACGAACTGCTGCAGCTCGTCCGTCGGGAAGAGTGTCCATGAGGTCGTAAGACGGCGCTGGAACGGGTCGATGACCGGCCGGGCTCGAGGAGCGCACGTAGCACCCCCACGGAGATGATCACGTTATGCTGCACAGAGACCTTATCATACGGGAGATACAGCAGGCGGTGCGTGTGCTGATGCACGTGCTGGCGCAGGTTTTGAAGCTGAAATCCCAGGAACGGTACGAAGCGGCCATTCAGCAGATAAACGAGGCGCTCGGCGGTCTGGAGCTCGCGCCGCGGCCGATTGCCGAGCTCACCTCCGACCAGGTAGTGGATCTCTGCCGGACCGAGCGAGGCTTTTCCGTCGATCTCGCGCTGGCCATCGCCGACCTGCTGCGCGAGGAGGCCGACATCCTGCTGCTCGACGGCAAGGCGGCGGAGGCTCGCGCGAGCGCGGCGAAAGCCCATGCACTCTATGAGGAAGCGCTCGCTACGAAAGGGGCTGCGCTGCCGATGGATATCGGGAAGCGAATCGATGCGCTCGAAGAGATGATCGAAGATGCGGATGAGATGTCGGCCGGGGCGAACGATGCGTGACCGAGCGAGGGAACGTCGATGAGCACGGTGCTTCTAGCCGGCGCGACGGGGCTCGTCGGCGGATACTGTCTGGATCGGTTGATCGGCGAAGCCACCGTTGGACGAATCATCGTTCTGACGAGGCGACCCTTCGTCGAAGAGGCCTATCCGGGCGAAGAGAAGATCGAAGAGTGCGTCGTCGACTTCGACCGGCTGGCCTCCTACTCCGAGTGCTTTACCGCAGATGCGGTCATCTGTGCTCTCGGCACGACGATTCGAAAGGCGGGATCGAAAGAACGGTTTCGCCGCGTCGACCATGACTATCCGCTCGAAGTCGCGGAGCTGGCCCTCCGCGGAGGGGCGTCGCGGTACCTCCTCGTAAGCGCGGTGGGGGCCGATCCGGGATCGATGTTTTTCTACAATCGCGTCAAGGGAGAGGTGGAACGCGACGTACGCGCGCTGCCGATCCCGAGCCTCACCATCGTTCGCCCCTCGCTGTTGGCCGGCGATCGAGACGAATTTCGGCTGGGGGAGCAGCTCGCCTATCGTCTTCGGTTCCTCATTCCCGAGAAGTACAAGCCGGTTCATGCCGACGCCGTGGCCGCTGTCCTCGTGAACGAGGTGAGGCGCGCCGCATCGGGCATCCGCCTCATCGAATCGCACGAGATCAGGGCGCTCGGCCCATCCGACCCGTAGCCGCGCGCCGCGGCCATCCCGCAGATCCGTGGGAGCGAGGGCCGCTTCTCCGCTTCGAGACGATCCTCTACCGGGCAAGAATTGGCAAGCCTCTCACAACGAAGCTCTTGAACATTTGCGGAATTTCTTTATTATCTTGAGGTAATCGACATCATTTAGATAGTTGCCGACGCAGATTCTGGACCCGTCCGGCCTCGTGCTCGGAAGGATCTGAAGGATCACGCGGCGACTGAAACAGACATGACGAGTTATGCCCCGCGGAAAAGTTAAGTGGTTCAGCATCGAAAAAGGATACGG
>CAZXHQ010000233.1:0-1268 GCA_964640145.1 uncultured Rhodothermales bacterium
TCTGGGCCGGCAGAAGGAGGCGGAGGCGTTCCGCGCGGTCGTCGATGAGACCCGGCGTCGTGTGCCGAATCTGCTCTCATGGTTGGGCATCCATGCGACGCGCGTGCTGCCGTATCTGGACGAATGGACGGACCTGCTCGATGTCGTGCTGTATTTCCTGAATCATCCGCGTCCGAATCTCTACCCCCGGCAGCTTCCGCTGTCGGTGCACACCAAGTTCGTCGAGGAGCATCAGGGCATGCTGCGGCTGATGCTGGACGAACTGCTTCCCGAAGAGGTGGTTGACCGTACGTCGAACGACTTCGCACCTCGATTTGGACTCCGTTACGACGAGCCGACCGTGCGCATGCGGCGGCTGGACCCGCTCGCAGAATCCGACTGGCCCGGTGACGACATCAGCCTGCCCATCTCGGCGCTCACCGAGCTCAATCCGGACGTCGAGACGATCCTGATCTCCGAAAACAAGATGACGTTTCTGACGCTGCCTCCACTCCAAGGTGCGCTGGCAATCTGGGGCGGCGGCTTTCGGGTCGACGTGCTGCGTTCGGTCGAGTGGCTCCGGCGACGCGTCGTCTATTATTGGGGCGATCTCGATGCACACGGATTCATGATTCTGTCAGCGCTGCGCTCTTTCGTGCCGGCGGCGCGGTCGCTGATGATGGACGTCGAGACGTTCGAAGCCTTCCGCGCCTTCGCCGTGAAGGGCACACCGTCCGACGTGGAGACCCTACCGCATCTCACGCCGGTCGAACAGGCCGTCTTTCAATCGCTCGCCCGGACCCGGCTGCGCCTCGAGCAGGAGCGGATTTCGCAGGCCTATGTCGAGGAGACCATCGCACGGATCTCTTGCTGCGAGGGGCGAGGGCTCTACCTCTCCGATTGAGCTTCCCTGGCTCCGGTCTGGAACGCGTCCGCCAGAGGGCGCCGGTGCGACGAGCTCTCTGCTCGACCGCCGCGTGTTGATGTCCTACTTCTTCCGTAGCCTTGGGTCTGGCGATCGACATCAAAAGGCCCCATGGAGACGGAAGGGCCCGCTGCGCAACCTCGGCCAGACGCCTACAGTGAGCGTTCCCCTGAATAAAGAAGACTGCCTGATCGGTGCCTCGATCGTCCTGACGCTGGGCGGCGTCGTTCTGGGGGCGCTGCTCGCTGATCCGAGTGTCATCGGCCTCACGGCGCTGGCGGTCATCATAATGTTGATCGTCGGCTGGGGGATTCTGCAAAGCCAGTGCCTGGCCTGGCTGCTCGTCTTCGGGGCCGTGGCCGGC
>CAZXHQ010000233.1:1368-4036 GCA_964640145.1 uncultured Rhodothermales bacterium
GCGCTGATCTGCTACCGCCCCGGCGCGTGGGGTCGCGCCGTGCTGGCCGGTCTTTTCGCCGCCGCCGGCTTCATGTTTTCGGGCGTGTTCTGGTTTTCGTTGCTGGGGTAGGCCACTCCCTGGTCGAAATTCCGCACGGCGGCGTTGCGGATGACGTCGACCTTCGAGCCAAGCAGTTCCAGGCTGCGATAGGCGGATACGGGCGTGCGACACGCAGATCCGGCGCGGCAGCGGATCCCGCGCGCGAGGCGGACCAACCCATCCATCAGAACGCGATCGCACTAGCGCACAACCCCTGTCGGCCAATACCGCCTCTTTGGAGAAGGGCTGAATCAGCTTACAAGGTCTTTCAGCCGCTTCTTATAGCCGGAGCTTATGTCCTTAATGGACTGCTTCACCGTATCCCAGGCTTCGGGGTCGCCCTTGAACATGGCCGTCGCGTAGGCTTTCGCCTGCGATACGTCGATGTGCGGTGGCAGCGGCGGTACGCTCGGGTCCGTCACGGCATCCACTACGACGGGGCGGTCCGAAGCGAAGGCCTCACTCCAGCCGGGTGCGATGTCCTCAGGTTTCTCCATCCGGATACCCTTCAGCCCAATGGCCTCTGCGTATTCCGCATAGTTGAAGCGTGGTATGTTCTGCGATCCTTCGAACTTCGGATCCGCCGCCAGCACGCGCTGCTCCCAGGTGACCTGGTTGAGGTCTTCGTTATTGAGCACGAGGACAACGATGCGTGGATTGCCCCATTCTTCGTAATGCTCGGCGACCGTGATCAGTCCGTTAATGCCGTTCATCTGCATGGCGCCGTCGCCGACGCAGGCCACCACTTCTCTGTCGGGATAGGCCATCTTCGCCGCGAACGCATACGGCACGCCGGACCCCATGGTCGCGAGTCCGCCTGAGAGTGACGCCATCATGCCGCGTCGGATCTTCAGGTCGCGAGCGAACCAGTTGGCCGCCGAACCGGAGTCAGACGTGATGATGCAGTTCTCAGGCAGTTTCGGCGAGAGCTCCCAAAAAACGCGTTGTGGATTGATGGGATCGGCGTCGTTCATGGCGCGATCTTCCATAATGCGCCACCAAAGTTCCACCTCCTCCATAATGTCTTCCTGCCACGAGCGGTCGTCCTTCCGCTTGAGGTGTGAAATCAAGGCCTTCAGCGTCATCCGGGCATCGCCGTGCAAATTGACCTCCGTCGGGTACCGCAGTCCGAGCTTTCGCGGTTTGATGTCGATTTGTACGGCACGTGCCTGCCCCTCTTTCGGCAGGAATTCGGAATACGGGAAGCTAGTGCCGACCATGAGCAGCGTGTCGCATTCCTGCATCAGTTTCCAGCTCGGCTTGGTGCCCAGCAGACCGATGGCTCCCGTCACAAACGGCAGATCGTCGGGCAGCGCCGCCTTACCGAGCAGCGCCTTCGCGACGCCTGCGCCAAGAAGGTCGGCGACCTCCTCCACTTCGTCGCTGGCGCCGATGGCGCCGGCACCGATCAGTATGGCGACCTTCTTTCCTTCGTTGAGAACGCCGGCCGCCCGCCTGATGTCGTTGTCTTCGGGGATCACGCGCGGAAAGGAATAGCCCGTCCCGGTGAACGTCGCGCCGTGCTTTCGCGGCGGCTTCTGCATCTCCTCTTCCTGGATGTCGTTCGGGAAGATGATGCATGTAACGGAGCGGTGCGATTTCGCTATGCGGATGGACTGATCCACAATGGTTCGCGCCTGAGAGGGCGCGTGACACATGTGCACATAGTCTCCCGCGACATCCTTGAACATCGATATGAGGTCGACTTCCTGCTGATAGTCGGCGCCCATGGCGGTCGTAGCCTGCTGTCCGACGATCGCCACGAGCGGCATGTTGTCTTTCTTGGCGTCGTACATCCCGTTCAGCAGATGGATGGCCCCCGGCCCCGACGTTGCCATGCACACCCCCACCTCGCCGGTAAACTTTGCATGAGCGCATGCCATGAAGGCGGCTAGCTCCTCGTGCCTGGCTTGAATGAACCGGACTTTGTCCTTCTGGCGATCGAGTGCGCCTATAATCCCGTTGATGCCGTCGCCGGGATAGCCGTAAATCCGCGTGATTCCCCACTCGTGGAGTCTGCTTACGAGAAAATCGCCTACTGTGTCACTCATCTCGTTCCTATGGTTTCTTAGGTTTCTTAGGCTGGGTGGCGGCGTGTTGAGCATGGCTTCGTCCAACCGTCGTTTATCACGAAAGCGGGCTCAAGTTATCGCAGGCTCTCTGCCTGAGTATCACACCAGGGTAACGTTGCACTACGTTAACATTCCGGTCGGGGCCGTCCGGAGGTTTGGTACCAATCGGCTGCGCATTCAGCCGGAGGAGCGGGCGAGCCTGCGCCTGTTTGAGCAGTTCTCTTCGATGAGCCGATAGGCGGCGCCGGACCCGCGACGAGCCCCTTTCCGATGGCTTCGGAGAAAATGCGAATCATCATGCGACCTTGTGGCTGCCTTCGTTTTCGATCTTGTGCCGTGCTCTAACGGCGCGCCCGGTCGCACGGATTGCAGCTGTTCAGGCATCTTCCCGACATGTTTCAATTTCGGTACCTTCCCCCCGAACGGTCGGGCGGTGATCGCCGGACGAAGAGACGTTTGAGCAGAAACCTGTAAGTACGGGGTTCAACCTGCAAATCGGGAGGGAGCTGCCGTTC
>CAZXHQ010000233.1:4136-6222 GCA_964640145.1 uncultured Rhodothermales bacterium
TAGGATGGCCCTCCTTCGCCTACTCAGCCACGTGTTTCGCGACGTCGACTATGAACGTGTAATCCATATCGGTGTCGAATGTACGATGTATATGTCGGTGGCGATCGCTCCACATTCCTCGACTCATCGGCGCCGATCAGTCGGGCTTCGGAACGACGAGCTGCGGCGGGGCTGAAGATGGCTCGGTTCGGGATAGAGGCTCGCCGTGGACGGCCGCCTGACCGAGGCGCGCGTAGTTGATGGCCTTGCCGAGAACCCGCATCGCCTCCTGGTCGGCATGAAAACCCATGGAGTTCTCCGCCTCAACGAAGTCCGTTAGAAACTGGGCCTTGCGCTGATAGGATCGTGCGTCGGAGATGCTCGGATTGGCGGAATCGGTCACCGATGCGGCGGCGATGGCATTCGTCAGATCGAGCACGGCGTCGATCGCAATGTTGCGCAGCTCGTAGGTACGCGACTGGATCGTATGCGCTCGATCGAGGAGTTCTCTTTCGGACGACCGGTGGCAGGTCTGACAGGCGTTGTCCACGTTCAGCAGCGGACTTCGCACCCAGTGATCGCTCACTTTCATGGCACCGACGCGCTCGTAGGGCATGTGGCAGTCGGAGCAGGTGACGCCGTTGGCGGCGTGGATGCCCTGGCTGTACATCTCGAACTCCGGGTGCTGCGCCTTCAACGACCGCGTGCCGCTAGTAGCGTGCTCCCAATCCGCGAATCCGGTCTCTTCGTAATATGCGAGGATGCTGTCCGCCCTGAGCCCCTTATCCCACGGATAGACGAGGCGCTTCTCCGGGCCCTGGAAGTAGTATTCCACGTGGCACTGCGCGCAGACGTACGTACGCATCTGCTGCCGGCTGGCGTGCTCATTGACGTCGTAGTCGGCAACGCCTTCCGAGGCGCGGAGGTTGCGGATGCCCTCCATGAACGCCGGCCGGGTAACGCGGAGCCGCATGGTTTCCGGCTCGTGGCAGTCAATGCACGAGACGGGATGTTCCACTCTTTCGACCGCCTCGTGATACGGCATCTGATTGAGCTGCTCGAAACCCTCCGTCAAGTCGCCGTTTCCCGCCTCCATGTACGGAACGTACACCGAAGCATGGCAGTGCAGACAGGTACCGGGCTGTTGCGCCACGATCTGCCGCTCCGTCAACATCTGGTCGATTAACATGTAGGCGTGCCCCCGCTCCTCACGGAAGTCCTCTGCAAAGGCATAACCCGCCCAAAATTCGCGCAGGCGTGGGTCCTCGACGAGCCGTGATGCGGCGACGGTGTCGCGGGGATCCAGCTCGGTCGGCTGCCTCGGTATGGCTTCGCTTCCGCCGTAGCGGGTTCGCGTCATGTCGACCGTTCTCCTGTACTGGTCGTATTGTATCGGGAAGTTCATCCCCCACACGGCAGGGTCGGTCGTGGTGTCTGTGAGCTCGACCACGCGGTAGAACGGGTTGCGCGCCTCCTGCCGCCGCTCCATTATGTTCGTCAGCAACGCGAGAACGCCTACAATGGCGAGTGCTACGAGGACGGCGAGCAGGACCCAGCGATAGCGTTGAACCCAGGCGCGATTCCCGGTGAATTCGCTTTTTTCGTCGGCAGGCATCTTGATAGATCGCAGGGGTAATCAGGCAGTTGCTCAGCGCACGAGGTGCCCGACGTGGGCATGGCATCGCACGCACGAGAGCCCTTCCTCGTCGGAATTCGATCCGGGCCCTGCGCCGGTCTGGTGCGGACCCGAGATTATCGCATCCACGACACGCTGGTGACACTTCATGCACGTTTTTTCGGTTATCCTTCGGTTACGCGGCTTGATTCGGATCGGATCTGGAAAATCCCCCGTGGTGAAGGCGACGGAGTGCCAGAATCCGTTATCCGCCTTCGTTATGTATTTAGGAAGGATGCCGGAAGGCGTGTGACAGTCGTTGCACACCGCGACGGACCGATGGCTCGACTTCTGCCAGGCGCTGAAGTGGTCGTTCATGATGTGACAGTTGGCGCACGCCGACGGGTCATTCGTCAGATACGAGTAGCCCTTCGCATAGATGAACGTAAAAACACCTATGCCTACGAATACGCCCACACCGATGGACAACAA
>CAZXHQ010000234.1:0-6217 GCA_964640145.1 uncultured Rhodothermales bacterium
TCTGGTCTCCAGCTCAGAGGGGGATCGCCAGGCATTTGACCGGCTCTTCCCCGTCGTCTACGATGAGCTGCGCAGGGTGGCGCACAATCGGCTCGTCCGCGAGCGGCGGGGCCACACCTTGAATACCACCGCGCTGGTGCATGAGGCCTACCTGAAGCTGGTGGATTTGAACGCCATTCAGTACAAGGGGCGGACGCACTTTTTCGCCGTAGCGGCCCAGGCAATGCGGAATATTCTGGTTTCCCACGCCGTCCGGCGAAAGGCGCAGCGGCGCGGGGGCGGACGGCCTCACGTTCCCCTCGACGGCGTGCTGTTGATGTCGGAGCAGGAGGCCGATGAGATTCTGGCTCTCGATGAGGCGCTGGAGATCTTGAAAGCACTCGACGAACGGAAGCACGCGGTGGTCGAGTGCAGATTTTTCGGCGGCCTCACGGTCGAAGAAACGGCAAGCGTCCTCGGTCTCTCTCCCGCCACGGTCAAGCGCGACTGGAGCGCTGCGCGGGCCTGGCTCAACCGCGAACTCAGCCCCGAGCCTCCATCTGACGACCGCCCGGGAGGGCCTCCGAACGCGTGAAGAGGGGCTGCGGCCATGACTCTACAACGCTGGCATACCATCTGGGAGGTCTTCCACGGCGCGTTACCGCTCGACGATTCCGAGCGGGCGCAATTCCTCGACGGGGCGCCGGGCACCGACGACCTTCTAGGTGAGGTACGGTCTCTTCTCCGCTTCGCCGGGGGGTTCGGCCCGTTCGATGCTCTGGTGAATCGTTACGCCGGCCCTTCGCAAGAGGTGGACGAACCGGCCGTCGGGGCACGCATCGGACCGTATCGCGTGCTCAGGAAAATAGGTCAGGGCGGGATGGGCGTCGTATACCTTGCCGAGCGTGCCGATGGCCAGTTCGAGCAGAGGGTCGCCCTGAAACTGATCCGTCGGGGTGCGGGCGTCGGTCCCCTGCTGCATCGATTCCTCAATGAGCGCGCGATTCTCGCCCGTCTGGTTCACCCGAACATCGCTCGACTCTATGGCGGCGGCTTTTTGCCGCCTCTCGACGGGGAGCCGGGTGACGGGCGACCGTACTTCGTGATGGAGCACGTGCAGGGAATGCCGATCGATCGCTACTGCGAGGCCCACCAGCTCGGCGTCGACGATCGGCTGAAGCTCTTCTGCCAGATGTGCGCGGCGGTAAGCTTCGCGCACCGGAATCTCGTCGTTCACCGCGACCTGAAACCCTCCAATATCCTGGTGTCCGAGAACGGCGAGGTCAAGCTGCTCGATTTCGGGGTCGCCAAGCTGCTCGAGACGGCTTCCGATGCGGGCTCTACGCTCACGCGGATAGGCATCGGCCCGATGACGCCCGCGTACGCCAGCCCGGAACAGATCCGACCACGTCCGATCACGACGGCCACCGACGTTTATTCGCTGGGGGTCGTGCTCTACGAGCTTCTATCCGGACATCGTCCGTATGAGGTCGAGGCCGCCTCGGCCGTCGAGCTGGAGCGCGTCGTTTGCGACGTGGAGCCGAGGCGTCCCTCACAGATGGTCGGCCGGTCGGGCACCGCGCCGTCCGGCTCCTTACGGCTGGACCCTTTCGGCCGGGCGCAGGCAGAAAAGCTTGCGCGGAGGTTGGCAGGCGACCTGGACACTATCGTGATGAAGGCGCTGCGAAAGGAGCCGGAACGGCGCTATGCGTCCGCCGAGCAGCTGCTCGAGGACGTCCAGCGCCATTTATCCGGGGTCCCGGTCCTTGCTCGCCCGAACACGCCCTCGTATCGATTGTCCAAGTTCGTTCGGCGGCACCGCGTCGCCGTAGCTGCGGCCTGTCTCGTGGTCCTGACGCTCGTAGGGGGCATCATTGGAACGATCTGGCAGGCGAAAGTGGCTGCCGCCGAGCGAGATCAGGCAAGGGTCGCCGCGGACAAGGCCGAGCAAGTGGCGGCGTTTTTGGAGGATCTTTTCAATTCGTCCGATCCCTTGCTGGCCGCTGAAACGGAGCGGCCCGACACGCTTCGCTTGCATGATTTTATCTCACGCGGCGCGGAGAAGGTTCGGCGCGAACTGACGGATCAGCCGGATGTTCAGGCGAGCATGCTGAACGTCGTCGGGGACGTCCACCGGAGCCTGGGCCTCTACGAGGAGGCTCGACCGCTGCTGGAAGAAGCGCTGCAAATTCGACGAGACGCGCGAGGATCGAATCATCCGGAGGTGGCCGAAAGTCTCCACAGCCTGGCCGCCGTCCTGCATCGCATGGGGGATTACGGTCCGGCAGAGGACCATTTTCAAGAGGCGATCTCCATTCGCCGGCGGACCCGCGGCGGGGATGACGTCGCGACCGCCCGCATGCTCGTCGATTTCGCGCTGCTTCGCCGTGACCTCGGGCGATTCGACGAGGCGGAGCACCTGCTGCGAGAAGCGCTGGAGATCCAGCGAAATCAGTTCGCCAGTGAGCACATCGACGTGGCGACGACGTTGATGCATCTCGGCACCGTCTTTCAATACCGTTCGGACCTGGACGGAGCTGAAGCGTTCTACGTCGAGGCGCTCGGAATCCACCGCAGGCTCTTGAGCGAGGGACATCCAACGCTGGCAGAGAGTCTGCTCAACATGGGAACGTTTCTCCGGGAGAAGGGGGACCTCGAGGCGGCGGAGCGGCACGTGCAGGAGGCCCTGAACGTGCGTCGCCGGGTGCTCGGTGAAGAGCACCCGCTGACGGTCACGGCGACGTATGAGCTGGCGATGCTGCTTCGCGAGAAAGCCGACTACGCGCAGGCCGTCGCGCTTTTCCGCGGCATCATCGACCTCGACCGCGCCCAGCTGGGGCCCGATCATCCGTACGTCGCGATGGACTTCTTTGAGCTCGGCGTAACGCTGAACCGCATGCAAGACTACGTGGGCGCCGAGGAGGCCTATAAGGAGGCTCTTACCATCGTGCGCTCGGCGCTGCCGCCGGACCATCCGACCGCAGCCAACGTACTCAACGGCCTCGGCTACAACTACGTAGATAAAGGGGCGCCGGCCGAAGGGGAGCCGATGCTGCGAGAAGCGCTGCGCATCTTTCGGGAAATTGTTGACGATGCGGGTTGGCGAACGGGGATGGCGCAGAGTGCGCTCGGACACGCCCTCATGGCACAGGGACGGCTGGAGGAGGCCGAGCCGCTGCTTCTCGACGGCTACGCGACGCTCCGAGAAAACGGCGGCCCGACGCGCGCGTCTCTGGAGCGACTCGTGCAATTCTATGAGATGCGCGAGGCTCCCGATCTGGCGGCGCAGTACGAAGCGCTGCTCGCCGAAGCCGCGCACTGACGGCGCCCCTACCGCCGAGTCTCGAGAACGTCCGCCGAACGCCTCGACGCTGAAAGGGACCGTCGATGCCCCGACGCTTATAACCGGCCCACGCCGCTATGCCGTGCGGCTTCTTTTACCGCTTCGGCGACCCGCTCGACGACCGTGCGGTCGAATACGCTCGGAATGATGTACTCCGGCGAGACGGCCGCCTCGTCGCAGGCAGCGGCGATGGCATGCGCAGCGGCGAGCTTCATCTCTTCGTTGATGTCCGTCGCGCGGCAGTCGAGCGCCCCGCGAAACATTCCCGGGAAGCAGAGCACGTTGTTGATCTGATTCGGATAGTCGCTGCGGCCGGTCGCTACGACGGCGACGTGGCCGTGGACGATTTCAGGACGTATCTCCGGCTCGGGATTGGCCATCGCGAACACGATCGGATCGCGAGCCATCCGCTTCACGTCCTCGACGGTCAGAACGCCCGGTCCAGACACACCGATAAACACGTCCGCACCCGCGATGAGCTCGGAGAGCGTACCGGTCTCGTTCGCAGGATTCGTCCGCCGCGCATATTCACGCTTGTCCGGCGCGAGGTCGTCTCGGCTCAGAGCGATCGCACCGGACCGGTCAAACCCGATAATCTCCTGCACGCCCAGGTTGAGGAGCATGTCGGTGCAGGCCGTTCCGGCCGCCCCCGTTCCTACCACGACGACGCGCAGGTCACTCGCCTTTTTGCCCACCACGCGGAGGGCGTTAATGAGTGCGGCCGTCGCCACGACCGCCGTTCCGTGCTGGTCGTCGTGAAAGACGGGAATATCGAGCTCCTCCTTCAACCGTTGCTCCACCTCGAAGCAGCGAGGAGCCGATATATCTTCCAGGTTGATGCCCCCGAAAACGGGTGCGATCCGCTTCACGCTCTCCACGATCTCGTCGACATCCGTCGTGTCGAGGCATATCGGAAAGGCGTTGATGCCGGCGAACTCCTTGAACAATTGCGCCTTCCCCTCCATCACCGGCAGGGCCGCCATCGGTCCGATGTCTCCGAGGCCGAGGACGGCCGTGCCGTCGGTCACCACGGCCACCGTCGTGCCCTTGATCGTCAAGTCGTACACCTTCTCCGGCTCGCGGCTGATGGCGGTACACACGCGGGCCACGCCGGGCGTGTAGGCCATCGACAGCTGATCGCGCGTTCGAATCCGAGATCGGCTTCGCACTTCGATCTTCCCGCCCTTATGCAGCAGGAACGTCCGATCCGATACGTCTAACAGCTCGATGCCGTCGAGACCTGACAGAATGCCCTCGATTTCCCGGACGTGGTCCTCGCCGGCCGTATTAATGGTTATGTCACGAACGAGGGAGTCCGGCTCGACGCTGACGATATCGATCGACCCGATATTGCCGCCCGCCTGGCCGATCGCGCTCGTGGCCCGCGCCAGCGTACCGGGCGTGTTCTCAAGGCGCAGGCGCAGCGTGACGGCGTTGCTTGCACTGGTCGTATAGAACTGGTCAGGCATCGGCGTCGGTATAGGTGTCAAGTTCGTGGCAGATCGGAGGAGCAGTAAGCTACGTCGCCCTCCGCTTCCTTATGCCGGGAGCATCGGTAGAAGCACGGCGCGACATGAGAAAGGGGCATGCACATCGTCGCGCACGCCCCCGTTCTCGATTCAGTCGACGGAGACCGAACTACGGCTCCTCTTCGGCCTCGCCGGACTCGTCAGCGTCGTCGGCCTCCTCTTCAGCTTCAGCCTTCACCTTCTCCTTGGACACGGCCCGCTTACCGCTCTCGGTCTTGGTGCGGCTTTCGATCTCCGCGGTGGATTCATCCGATTCCGTTGCCGCCACGGGCTTCGCGCCCGACTCCTTTGCAGGCGTCTTGTCCTGAGTGGCAGCCTCCGCGGCCTCGGCGGCTCCCTCCTTGTCGGGCTCGCCGGCCGTCTTCGTCGAGGCCTTGGTCTGCTCGGCGGGCGTAACGGCGCCGGCGTCTTCCTTGCGTTGCGCGCGCGACGCTGGCGGCTCTTCGGCCGAACCCTTCGATTCGTCCGTCCGCTTGTCGCCGGCCTGTTCCTTGCGTTTGCCGGCCTCACCGCGGTTCGCTTCGCCTACCTCGCCCTGGAGCTCGCCGGAAGCCTTCGGGGTCGTCACGACGGTTTCGTCGCTCTCTTCCATCTCCGCTTCGGCCTGCTCCTCCGGCGTCGGACCTTCGTCGACGACGGTAGCCTCGTCGGCCTCCGGCTCGGGAACGGATGCGGGCCCTTCGGCTTCACCCTCGGGGGCCGCTTCGTCGGCCTCAGAGACCTGTTCGGCTTCTTCGATCTGTGCCTTGAGGTCTGCCAGGCCGGAGAGTTCTCCGAGCGTCGTGGGTCCGGACGCCTCGTCGGACTTTTTCTGGAACTGGCGCACCTCGCGGGTTTCTCGCTGGCGGCTCTGGCGTCGTTCGCGCTCCTGCTCTACGCGCTCCTCACGCTCGTCGGCGCGATCCTTCGCGATCTCGCTCAGAACGATCTCCTTCTGATTCGGATCGAATTTGATGACCCGAAGCTCCACGTCCTGCCCTTCCTCGTAGAAGTCCTGAAAGTTTTGCGGCCCGTTCTTGAGCTCACTGGCCGGAACGAACGCTTCCACTTCGAGCGGCAGCTCGACGACGAGGCCGCCCTCGTTGGACCGCACGACCTTCGCCTCCGTGTCGGTTCCCTCACCGTAGACCTTGGCGAACTGATTCCACGGATTCGTCTCGACCTGTTTGTGGCCGAGCGAAATGCGGCGCGCTTCTTCGTCCACATTCAGGATGACCACGTCGAGGTCCTGGCCCTTCTTGATCATCTCGCTCGGATGCCGAATCTTCTTCGTCCACGAGAGATCGGAGATGTGAACGAGCCCGTCGATCCCCGGCTCGATCTCGACAAACACACCGAAGTTGGTGATGTTGCGGACTTTTCCGCG
>CAZXHQ010000235.1:0-6217 GCA_964640145.1 uncultured Rhodothermales bacterium
GCCGTGCATCCGCAGAAACCGGACGAGGCCGAAGTCTACACGCAGCAGCTCACGTCGCTGGAGCTCACGACCGAACCGCCCCCGACGATCGAGATCGTGGAGGAAGAGGAGGAGCCGTCCGAGCCCGTGCCCTCATGATGCTGCCTCACTCAAACGATCCGGCCCTTTCCGGGTCCCGACCCATCGTCCCCGCATGACCGACGAGGCCTTCCGCATGGACGGCGCCGTTCGGCCCGACGGCCCTCGACCACCGGCATCAGCTCTATGAGCACGAAAGACAACCTCCTGCAGTCCGGCATCAAGCATCTGAGCGGACTCCTGGAACCGTACCTCGACTCGTTCGAGGATCCCGAGCTCAAGAAGGCCCTCTGGGAGAGCGGCAACGTCAAGCTTCCCGAAGGCGAGAACGGTCCGCCCGTTCCGGACGAGACGCTCGAGAACATCGAATCCTACCAGAACGCGATCGACCCCGACCTGATCGCGTTCTTCAACGCCGTCGACGACGTTTTCAAGATTCTCGATAGCATACGCGACGTCGCGAAGGCGCACCACACGGACGGCGGCTGGGGCACGGCCGACGAGCTGAGCCGCCAGATTCTCACCGAGCTCACGCTGAACTACCTCCGGTTTCGATTCCCCTGGGCGGTGCACATCATGCGCTCGCTGGGCATGCTGGAGGAGAAGCTGGACGACCATTACGCAAACCGGCTCTTCTGGCACCGGGTGGCGTCTTTCGTCGAGGACGCGGAAGCGTACATCGAGGATACGTTTGCCGACCTGCAGACCGAGGAGGACGCCCGCGCGCTCGCCGACACGTTCTTCTTCCCGGCGGCGGCCGTGATCGGCTACCTCTTCGGCAAGCGCGACTTCATCGCCGGCTACCGGTGGGACGCGTCGCCGGACTCCGCCACGCCGCGGGCCGACGCGCTGGCCGATCGCACGCTCTCCGTGCTCATTCCCATGCCGGACCTTGGTGGCAACGGGACCCCGTCGGCGGAATTCGCGCTGCTCGCCAGCATGACCTTCATTCCGGCCGAGCATGGGGGCCCGGGCGTGATGCTGGCGCTCGGCGGCGAGGCGGAGGTGGACATTCCCGTCACCCCCCCGATCGACAGTGACACGGCCGAGGGGGCCGACGGAACCAGGCTCAACCTCCACGTCGAGCTGGAGGCGCCCTCCGGGGGCATCCTATTCATTCCCCTCGGTGAAGATACGACGCTGGGCACGTTCTCCTCGTCGGCCAGCGCCGAGCTCAAGGCGGCCGTCGAGCCGGTCGGGGACTTCAAGAACCGGATCCTGGGCGGCAGCAAGGGCACGCGCCTGGAGCTGGGCAGGCCGAAGCTTTCGCTGCGATTCCGAAAGCTGCCCGATCGCGAAGACTTCCTCTTCGACCTTCGTCTGGTCGCGCAGAAGAGCGCGTTCGTCCTCACCCCCGGCGACGGCGACAGTTTCATCAAGGGCGTACTCCCGCCAGGCGACGCACGGGTCAGCCTGGAACCGGGCATCGGACTGAGGAAGGGCGAAGGGGGAGACTGGGGCGTATACCTCGTCGGGGGCGACTCGCTCGAGGTCACGCTGCCCGGCGGGGTCAAGCTGGGGCCTGCCGAGCTGAAGGAACTGAAGATGCGCCTCGTACCAAAAGGCGGCACCAAGTCGCAGGCCCTCACGGGTCCCGCCGGCGACGGGCAGGCCGCTGCGCCGCCGGACGCCTCGGATGTGGGCTACGAGGTCGAGGTGACGGCCAACTTCTCCGTTCAGATCGGGCCGGTAACGGCGACGCTCGACCAGGTCGGCTTCAGGCTCAGTCTGGAGGAGGTGGAGGAGGGCAACCTCGGACTACTCGACCTCATCGTGGGCTACAGGGCGCCCGACGGCGTAGGCATTCAGGTCGACGGCGCGGGCCTCGAAGGCGGCGGCTACCTCTTCTTCGACCGCGCGAAGGAGCGATACGCAGGCGTGGTCCTGCTCAAGTACGAGCAGATTACGTTAAAGGCCGTCGGGCTGCTCACCACGCGCCTGCCGGACGGCTCGGAGGGGTTCTCGCTCCTGCTGATGATCACGGCGGAAGGCATCGAGAACGTGCCCCTGGGCATGGGCTTTCGGCTCACGGGTGCGGGCGGCGTGGTCGGAATCCATCGCAGCGTGGCCGTCGACGTCCTGCGAACGGGCCTGAAGAAAAAGACGCTCGACAGCGTTCTCTTCCCCGCCGACCCGATTCGCGATGCCGCGAAGATCGTCAGCGACCTCAGGCGGGTGTTTCCGTCCATGAGGGGACAGCATCTGTTCGGTCCGGTGGCTCAGATCTCGTGGGGCAAAGACGACCTGCTGACGTTCGAGATCGGCGTCGTGCTGGAGTTTCCGAACCCCTGGCGGCTCGTCATTCTCGGCCAGATGCGCGCCCTGCTGCCCACGAAAGAGGAGGCGCTTATTCGGATCAACCTGGACCTCTTCGGATTCGTCGACTTCGACCGGGGCGAGGCCCTAGTACTCGCGACCCTGTTCGACTCCAGGCTCGTGGCCTGGAACGTCACCGGCGACGCCGCCTTCTACGTGCGCTGGGAGCGGGATCCGGTGTTCATTCTCTCGGCGGGGGGCTTCCACCCGTCCTTCCCGGCCCCGTCCGAGCTGCCCGCGATCGACCGCCTGATGATGGTCCTGAGTAAGGGCGACAGCGTCCGCATGACCATGACGTGGTATCTGGCCGTCACGTCGAACTCGTATCAGCACGGTTCCCACCTCTCGCTCGTCGTGAAGGGCGGCGGCTTCAGCATCGACGGCCACCTGGGGTACGACACGCTCGTGCAGCTCGACCCGTTCGGATTTATCGTCTCCTTCAGCGTGGGGGTCGGGCTCAAGTGGCACGGTCGCACGCTGGCGTCCGTCGAGCTCAGCGGCTCGCTCTCGGGTCCGTCGCCCTGGCACGTCAGGGGCAAGGCCACGTTCAAGATCTGGATCTTCTCCAAGTCGGTCAGCTTCGACAAGACGCTGGGTGGCGAGGAGGAGCTGCCGCCGATGCCGGTGGTCGATCCCAAACCGGCCCTGCTGGCCGCCCTGTCCAGCCCGCGCAACTGGACGGCGGCGCTGCCCTCCGGCAACGAGATGCTGGTCACCCTGCGCGAGACGCCGGCGGACGGACTCGTGCGGGTGCACCCCCTCGGGGATCTGGAGGTCCGGCAGCAGGTCCTCCCGCTCGAGGTGCCCATCACCCGGTTCGGCAGTGCCCGGGTCCGCGGCTCGCAGCGCTACAGGATCGACTCCGTCGCCTTCAACGGAACAGCGGTGTCCTCGCGTTCGCGCGTCGTCGATCACTTTGCACCGGGGCAGTTCCAGGAGCTGAGCCAGGGGGAGCGCCTGTCGCGGCCTTCGTTTGAAAAGATGACCGCCGGGACGCGCGTCAGGACCGACGCACTCATCTACGGAGGCTCGACGGCCAACGACGCCGCGCATTCCCGCAGCACGACGCTCGACTACGAGACGGCCATCGTGACCGAGGGCCCCGAAACGGGCGAGGCCGTCACCACGACGCAGCCAGGCACCTACCGGCCCGATGAGTCGAAGCTGCACGTGCAGGTGCGGTTCGGCGCCGCCGCCCACGCCGCGCTCCGGCGGAACGGCAAAGCGCGCTTCGCCCCGTCGCGGCCCGCGCACGTCGAGTTGCAGTCCGCGCAGTACGTCGTGGTGCGCCGCGAGGACATGTCCGCCGTCGCCGACGACGTCGAGCCCTTCGCCGACGAACGAGAGGCGTGGAGCTACAGCGAGGTGCTCTCCCACCTCGAGGAGCACGCGCGGCGGCACCGCGAAGACGCCCGCAATCTGCAGGTCGTTCCGATGCACGAAATGGAAGAACCGGTTCCGTCATGAGCGCAGTCTACAGCTTCCTTCCCTGGGTCCGCCAGGGCGCCGTCACCACCATCGGTACGGAGGATCCCCTCGACGACAGCCTGAGCCCCGATCCGGACCTCGGGCTCCGGCTGCGGCTCAACACGGCCGACGAGGTCGACGTTCGCTTTCGCATGTACGGACCGGCCGACGTGATCGGCATCGAGGGGCGACAGGTGATTCGCACGGACCCGCCCCGCGCGACAGGCAATTTTCCGCCGTCCTTTTTCCCGGCGGTGGAATTCGATCGGCCCGACTTCCCCTGGCTGCTCACGCCGGCCCGGGCCGAGACGAAGCGGGGGCGCCTGCGTCCATGGCTGTGCCTCGTGTCCGTCCGCAAAGGGGACGGCGTGACCCTGCGCGAGCCGGCGGGCGGTTCGCTTCCCGTTCTGGAGATCGGATCGCCGGCCGTGGCGGCCGATGAGCTGCCCGACCTGTCGGAGAGCTGGGCCTGGGCCCACGCGCAGGCCGTCCACGCCGAGGGCGGCGACCCGGGTCGAATCCTGACCTCGGAGCCGACCCGGAATCTCTCCCGGCTGCTCTGCCCGCGGCGGCTGAAGCCGCACGCGAGCTACTACGCCTGCCTCGTGCCCACCTTCGAGGTCGGCAGAAAGGCCGGGCTCGGCCTTTCTCTCACCGACGAGGACACGGAGGCGCTGCTTCCGGCCTGGGGCTCGGGAGACGACGCGCCCTTGGAAATCCGTCTTCCCGTCTATTTCCACTGGTCGTTCAGCACCGGACAGGAGGGCGACTTCGAATCGGTCGTGCGCGGTCTCGAATCGGCGGAGCTCCCCGAGGACGTGGGCGCGCTGAAGCTCTTCGTGGGTGATGCGGGCGCGCCCTCGCTGCCGGACCTCGGTCTGTTCGACGTGGCCGGCGTCTTTCGGCCGCCCCTGTTCGACTCACCGATCCTGCCGGACGACCTCGACGGCGACCGGCAGACGTGGGTGAACCGGATGTCCGGGTGGCTGAACCTGCCCGATGATCGGGCTCGAGGCGACACGTCGGATGCCGTCGTCACGCCGCCCATCTACGGGCAGTATCAGCAGGCGGTCCGGCGCGTGCCGGAGGCGGCAGGCTGGATGCGCGATCTCAATCTGGACGCCCGCAACCGCGCCGCGGCCGGACTCGGGGTGCTCTTCGTGCAGTGGTATCAGGAGGACCTCATGGCGTCGGCCTGGCAGCAGCTCGGCGATCTCCGACAGGCGCAGCAACTCATCCGCCAGGGCGAGCTCGCCCGCGAGGTCGGGAAGGCGACGATCTCCAAGCGATTCGTCGCCGCCGCCGATTACGGCGATCTGCTCTACCAGATGACCACGCCCGGTCACGCGCGCGTGCGGTTGGATGCGAACCAGACCCTCGCCGGATGGGCCCGCGCCAACGGACTCCCTAAGCCGGCGACGACGGCGACGTTTCGACGCATGTCCCGGTCGAACGGACCTCTCGCGCGCCGAATGCGGACGCGGGAGCTCGCGGTCGCCGGACCGGTCGCCGTGCGGCGTGCGGAGACGGGCGGCCCCACGCCGAACGCCATTCAGACGACGACGGCGCCCGCCGACGTGCGGGCACGTGAGCTGGAGCAGCAGAAGAACCGGTGGCTGGACGGCGGCGCCTCCGACGGACAGGCAGCCGACCGGATGGCCCACGCCGTCGAGGCGCTCACGGCCTACCTTCGCAAGGTGAGCGGCGGACGGGCCGTGACCGGGCCCGTCGAACCGGCGCCGTCGTTCGAACGAAAGGAAACGCTGCTCCGGAGGCTGGATCCGGAGACGAATCTCCGGCGCCGCCTCGAAACGCGGCTGCAGATCCGCCGGAACGGCACCGAACGGAGCCGGGCCGAGGGAAACGGCGCGCCCGCCTCGACCGACGTCATGGCGTACCCGGAATTCCCCCAGCCGATGTTCGAGGCGGTCCGGGATCTCATGCCCGAGCTGCTGCTGACCGGCGCAGAGGATCTTCCGCAGGACAGCGTCACCGTGCTGGAAACGAATCCTCAGTTCATCGAAGCCCTCATGGTGGGCCTGAATCACGAAATGTCCCGCGAGCTCCTGTGGCGGGGGTTCCCCACCGACCTGCAGGGCACGTATTTCAAGTACTTCTGGGGGGCGACGGCCGACGCCAACCTGGGCCGCGACCCGGACGTCCCCGACCTGCACCGCTGGGACCCCGGGCGGCGCCTGGGCGGCAACCTGACGGGCGGAGACGTGGCCGGCCGGCTCGCGCTCGTCATCCGCGGCGAGCTGCTGCGGCGCTTCCCCGGCACGATCATCTATGCTGTGGACGTGACCGCCGACGGCGGTCTCGGCACGGACGAACGGTACCCCGTCCAGCGCGGCGT
>CAZXHQ010000236.1:0-6210 GCA_964640145.1 uncultured Rhodothermales bacterium
TGATCTGCGACACGAGCCCGCGGGACGACTGATGCAATAACACGCTCCGCCGCCCTTCGCCAAGAACGAATTGAACAGGCTTCGCGACCGCCGCGAACGATTCGACCGTCGCGATTCGAGATGGTCCACGACCGTTCAGCGGCCGTTTGGACCGCCCGACGTACGGGTCGATTGATTTTCGACTTTATTTTCGCTAGTAACGTCTTGTAATCGCTAGACCTATCGACGGTGCATCTCCAGTGAAGCGAACCGCACATATCGCACGGGTCCTCGTATGGGCTGCGGCCGTCGCGTCGCTGGTACCGGTCGGTCGGATGGTGGCGGACTGGGTCGAGCTGAACCGGGTCCTGGCTGGAAGCAGCGTACACATGACCGGCCGCAGCTTCGACTGGGTTCACTGGGAGGAAGAGGAGGGAGTCATCTACGCCTCGTTCGTTCTGGAAGAGGGTCCGGCCGCGCACGCCGGCATCGAAGTCGGCGACGTCTTTTTCATGCTGGAAGGCCAGCAGTATTTCAACGCCGAAGATCTCCAGCGCGCCATCGAAGGCATCCAGCCCGGCAGCACCCGCACGTATTTCGTCCACCGAGACGCCGAGTTCGTAGAGGTGAACGTTCGGTTCACTCGCTACCCGACCTTCCTTTATCCGCTTTCTGCGACGCTGTGGCACTTCTCGGTTTGGGGCTTCCTCGTCGCCGCCTTCATTCACGTCGTGGCCCTGATCATCGTCGGGCCGCTGGCCTTTCGGAGCCGCAAGTCGCGTTTCTCGCTCCTGCTGATCATCGCCTCCTCGCTCTGGATCTTCGGCAACCTGCTCCGTCTGCTCATGATCGAGCTGGCGGGTCCGCCCATGGCTATCGGAGGCCTCTACGACGGCGTCTTCCAGGCCATGACCGTGGTGGGATTGATCGGATGGATTGGCTTTCCGGCGCTGCTCGTGCATCGCGTGCTCGGAGACGTCTCCCCGGGCCTGCGCGGATGGGCAGCTCGTTCGCGCCTCATCGTCTACCTTCCCGCCGCGGTGCTCGGCACGGCGGCCTTCGCGACGACCGTCCTGGGAGGCTTTGGACCGATCACGCTCGACGGGCTGGTCGCCCCCATCCTGTTTTACGCCTGCTGCTACATAGCGACGGCCGGCATTCTCATGCTTCTACGGTCCATGCACCGCCCGTCAGAGGCCGACGAGATGCTCTCGATGTGGAGCCGATGGGGAAGCGCCGTCATGATCGTGCTGTCGCTGCTGTTCGGCCTCTCGGTCCTCGGCGTCGTACCCATCTTCGGGGCCGTTACGGAGACCATCGCGGGATGGCTCATCGTGGCCGCGCAATTGTTGTCGGTGCTTCCCGTCATCCTGGTCTCGCACGCGACCATGAAGCATGGGAAGATGGGCCAGGTTCTGAGTCGGGGGCTGACGTACGTGAGTGTTTCGGGCGTGGTTTTCTTTGCGTTCGTGGGCGGCCTTTCCCTCATGGAGCCCTATCTCGAACGGATGGAGATCTCGCGCAACGTCGTTACCGGCCTCTTCGCGGTGGTGCTCCTGGTCAGCGTCGAATGGCTGATTCGCCGCATTCGAGGCTCCGGCTTCGGGCTCTTTGCGGCGGATCGTCAGAGCATGTACCATGCCGTACAGCAGCTGCAGGAGCAGGTGCGTACGATACTCGACTATGAAACCCTCGCGCAGCGCACCATCGAGGTCGTGGGTCAGGCTTTCAACGCGCGCTCCGCGGTACTCTTCCTCCGCCCGGCCGGCGAGACCGGCCCATGGATCAGCGGCACCTATCATCCCGAGCCGCCTTATCTGACCGAACGCCTGGTCTCGTCGTTCTGGCCTCACCTGGAAAATAAAGGACGGGTCTGGGCGCGGAATCCGGAACTGAGCGAGATCGAGCTCCCGGATCACATGCGCCGGATCCTCCTCGAGAGACGGGCGGCGATCCTCGTCCCGATCAGGGGCAGGGATGAGCTTTTCGGCGTGCTCGCGCTCGGCCTAAAATCACACGGACGACACGTCTACAATCTTGAGGAGATCGAGCTGCTGCGGTCGCTCACCGGGCAGCTGGCCCTCGCCGTCGAGCGGCTCAAGCTGGTCGAACGGGAGCGCGCTCTCGTGCGGGAGACCGCCGAGGCACAGCTCGTCGCCCTGCGGGCCCAGATCAATCCCCATTTCCTCTTCAATTCGCTCAACACCATCGTTTCGCTCATCGAGGAGCGTCCCGACGAGGCCGAGGAGATCGTCGAACATCTTGCCTCCATCTTCCGGTATATCCTGCAGACCGGCGGGAGCGCGTTCGTCACGATGGAAGACGAATTCGAGCTCATCACGCATTATCTGAGCATCGAGCAATCCCGATTCGGCGATTCGCTCACCGTGGAGCAGCATCTCGAGCCCGGTCTTGGCCAGCATCCAGTTCCTGCCTTTGCCGTCCAGACGCTGGTCGAGAACGCCGTCAAGCACGGGCTCGGACGGCGGCGCGGCGGCGGCATCGTTCGGATCGAGTGCCGACAGGCCGAGGACGATTTCATCGAGGTGGAGATTACCGACACCGGCGTAGGCATATCCGAGCTCTTCGACCGCAACGAGCCCGTTACGGGCCGGGAGCGCTTCTTCGGGATCGGCCTGCGAAACGTCTCCTCCCGGCTCGAGAAGCTCTATGGCCGCGACGATCTCCTCTCCATCCAGAGTGATCCCGGTAAAGGGACCACCGTGGTCATACGGCTTCCTTCTCCCGATAGGGACCGCAACGCCGCGGCTCCGTCCGCGTTAGAAGCCAACAGCCGACACCGAATGGCGGAATCGAACGGGCAACCCGGCCCGCCTGGCACCGCCGACGCGCCCGCCGAGCCTGAGTCCCCGGACCGCGGCGCCTCGTCTTGAACCGGTAGGACATGGATAACGGATCACGTACGCTCAGGGCCCTCATCGTCGACGACGAGCCCCCCGCACGTCGCCGCCTGCGAAAACTGCTGGTACCCCTTATCGAAGACGACCGCATTCACGTCGTAGGCGAGGCCGGCGACGGCCTCGAGGCGCTCGACGTGCTCAAGAAGGAGGACGTCGACCTGGCCTTCCTCGACATACAGATGCCCGAGATGAACGGATTCGAGCTGCTCGAGCAGCTCGAGCCCGACGAACGCCCGATCATCATCTTCACCACGGCCTTCGACCGTTACGCCCTCCGGGCCTTCGAAGCGAGCGCCGTCGATTATCTGTTGAAGCCCATCTCCGGGGACCGTCTCACCGAATCGGTCGATCGTGCCAGCCACCTCCATAAGGGATCTGCACGCCGCACGGAGAGCGACGAGAAGCTGGAGAAGTTGATGGCATGGATCGATTCGCGCGAAAGAATGCCGGTTCGGACGCGTACCGAGCCCGAGCACGTACGCCAGCTCTCGGTGCCCTACCGTGACCGTATCCTGCTTATTCCTGTCGATCAGGTTCTCTCCGCCGAGATCAACGAGGGGATCACCCGCGTCTTTGCCATCGAGGAAGAGGGGCCGGGGCCCAAGCCGCGTCTGCGACAGCACGTGGTCAACTACACGCTGGATCAGCTCGAGACGATGCTTCCGTCGGACCGGTTCATGCGTGTTCACCGGTCCGCGATCGTACAGCTCGACGGGATCCAGGAGCTCATTCCCTGGTTCAGCGGTCGCTACAAACTCGTGCTGACCGGCGGTCACGAGGTCATCGCAAGCCGGGAACGCTCCAAGCTGCTGAAGGACAGCTTGATGATCTAGTGCCTCGTGAGCCCTCGCGCTCGCGCCGCTGTATTCCTCGTAGAGAAGCCCGTATCTTGTGCGCTATTTGGAGGCCGACCTGCTCACTCGTTTCGCCGGTTCATCACGATGACGCATTCGACGCACGCCGGGCTCGCCATCGCCGTTCTCCTATCGGTATTCGCCGATTCCCAGAACGCAGCCGCACAGAACGTCCGCGTGCGCCTGCTCGCTTTGAACGAGCCCGCGGCCATTTCTCTGTCCGTTCACGAGCGGCCGGTACGCCTTTACGCCGGCGATCACGAGATGCCGCTGACCGAGCTCCTTCCGGGCGATCAGGCGCGCATCTCGAAGGCCGGCGGCCAGCTTCACGTCCTCGTCGACGGCCTGGAGCTCTATGCCGAATCCCTCCGCGCAGAGCCGGATGAAGGAGGACTCATCGGCATCACGCTCGAAGAAGGCACTGCGAAGCAGGAGCGGAGGCGCTACGCCGGACGACTGCTCATATCGGGCGACGGCAGCGAGTGGGAGATGAGACTGGTCAATGAGGTCCCGCTAGAAGCATACGTCGCGTCCGTTGTGGCGTCGGAGTACGGATTCGACGACCTCGAAGGATCGAAGGCTATGGCCGTCCTCGTGCGGACGTATGCGCTCGGCGCCTCGGGCAAATTCGGATCGGAATACGATCACGTCGACCACACCCTCTCACAGGTTTACCGCGGGGCCGACAGCATTACGCCCGTCTCTTTTCAGGCGGCGCGCGAGACCCGGGGGGAGGTGCTGGCGTACGACGGGGAGCTGATCCAGGCGGTCTACTTCGCCTCCAGCGGCGGTCACACGGCCGACAATGAGGACGTCTGGGATGCGCAGCCGCTGCCGTATCTTCGAGGGACACCTGATCCGTACGGCCGCGCGTCTCCGCATGCCTCGTGGACCTCGCGCATACCGCGGCCGCGCCTGCTCGCCGAGCTGGGTGCGGCGTACGGCCGCCCGCTTGACGGATTTGTGATCGAGGAGCGCAGCCGGGACGGCCGGGTGGCGAGCGTGTCCCTCATCTTCGTGGATGGATCCAGACGGACCATCAGCGGGAACGACTTCCGTCTTATCGTCACCGAGCATTTCGGCATGCATTCCGTGCGCAGTACACTCTTCGATGCCCGGCGCGAAGGCGACGCATACGTTTTCGAAGGAAAGGGCTTCGGCCACGGAGTGGGCCTGAGCCAGTGGGGTGCGCGCGAGATGGCCCGGAACGGCATGTCGTACACCGACATACTCGATTTTTACTACACAGACGTAGCCATCGCGCAGATGGACGACGTCCGCCCGTCTCCGACGGCGCAGATTCCGTACCGT
Source organism: uncultured Rhodothermales bacterium (assembly GCA_964640145.1). Lineage (GTDB taxonomy): Bacteria > Bacteroidota > Rhodothermia > Rhodothermales > VXPQ01 > CAZXHQ01. Next base: position 5,066 of record CAZXHQ010000236.1, read on the forward strand.
ACGGCGAGCGCCGACTCGGATTCCGACCCTGCACCGGAGCATCGCGGATCTTCAGAGACCGAGGCACGCGCTCCGGGCATGCCCGACGGTGAGTCCGGCACGCGGATGCCGGCCGATCCCGGCCGGGCGCCTTCGTGGGCGGCGCCCGACGTCGGATCCGGGACCGGAGCTGACGTGCGCTCGGAAACCGAAGACCCTTCTGAGCGGACTCCACGGACGCGGCGGCGCATCGGCTGGTAGGCCCGCGCGACGGCCTCCGGAACCGGGCGCTGCGGATGGTTCGTATGTCTGCACGATGAAGACGATCGTGACAGATTCTCCGGAGGAAGCGGCCTCCTACATCCTCGACAGTCGGATCGCCGCCTTTCCGACGGAGACCGTATACGGGCTCGGCGGGGATGCCTTCGATCCGGAGGCTGTTCAGATGATCTTCGAGGCGAAAGGCCGACCGGCCGACAACCCGCTCATCGTCCACGTCGCCCATTCCGACCAGATAAGCCACGTGGCCTCCCACGTGCCCTCGAGCGCTGCGCAGCTCATCGATCGTTTCTTTCCGGGGCCGCTGACACTCGTCCTCCCCAAGCTCGGGGCGGTACCCGCCGCCGTCACGGCCGGTCTCCAGACCGTCGGCGTGCGCATGCCCGGCCATCCCGCTGCGCTTGCGTTTCTGCGGGCCTGCGGACGTCCCGTGGCGGCCCCGTCGGCGAACCGATCGGGCCGGCCGAGCCCGACGACGTGGCGCGCCGTGCTGGAAGACCTCGAGGGGCGCATCCCGTGCGTGCTCCGGGGCGGACGGTCGCCGGTCGGACTCGAATCGACGGTGGTGGACTGCACTACGGGCGCACCGGTCGTTCTCAGGACCGGCGCCGTCTCACTCGACGCGCTCCGAGGGGTCGTGCCCGACGTCCGGGAATCGACGTCTGCGGATCCGGCGCAGATGCGGAGCCCGGGAATGCGCCATCGCCATTATGCTCCGAATGCTCACGTAGTATTGGTCGACCATCCTCCTGTCGAACCCCTCCCCGAGGCGGCCTTCATCGGCATCGAGGCCCCCTCATCCCCCAGGAAGTACCGCGCCGTGGAAATTGCGTCGACGCTCGAGGACTACGCGCATGAGCTCTTCGACTTCATGCGCCGATGCGATA
>CAZXHQ010000237.1:0-6209 GCA_964640145.1 uncultured Rhodothermales bacterium
AGCGGAGGCTGGTCGAGCTACCCGCCCCACAAGCACGACGTCCACAAGACCGACGAGACCGGAACCGTCGTCGAGGCAGACCTCGAAGAAATCTATTACTACCGGTTCGACCGGGAAGGCGGCTTCGCCTACCAGCGGATCTACACGGACCCCGAATCGCCGCTGCACCGGGCCGGACAGCCCATCGACGCGGTGATGACGGCGCGCGACCACGACGTCGTGCTCGTGCCGGAGGGGTACCATCCCGTTGTCGGCCCGCCGGGGTACACGACGTATTATTTGAACGTGCTGGCCGGCAGCGCACAGTCGCTCGCGAACACGGACGATCCCCAGCACGCCTGGGTGAAGGATACGTTTACGACCCGGAATCACGCCGTCCCGATTTACGACATTCCCGAAGAAGCCATCTCCTGAACGAGCGATCGAACATGAAAGAAACCGTGCGGTTGACGGCAGCGCAGGCCGTCATTCGATTCCTCAAGAACCAGGTCGTCGAGCGGGACGGCGCCTCGCAGCCGTTCTTCGCCGGATGCTTCGGCATCTTCGGCCACGGCAACGTGTCGGGACTCGGGCAGGCGCTTCAGCAGAACCTCGACTTCCGGTACTACCAGTCGCGCAACGAGCAGGCGATGGTCCACACGGCAGCCGCATACGCCAAGATGAAGAACCGCCTGCAGACCTTCGCCTGCACCTCCTCGATCGGCCCGGGCGCGACGAACATGCTCACGGGCGCGGCCGTCGCGACGATCAACCGGCTGCCCGTGCTTCTTCTTCCGGGCGACCTCTTCGCCCGGCGCAACGTCGCCCCTGTGCTCCAGCAGCTCGAGTCGGAGCACTCACAGGACGTCTCCGTAAACGACTGCTTCCGGCCGGTGAGCCGGTATTGGGACCGCATCAACCGGCCCGACCAGCTCGTCACCGCCCTTCCCGAGGCGATGCGCGTGCTCACGAGCCCCGCCGACACCGGAGCGGTGACGCTGGCCATGCCGCAGGACGTCCAGACCGAAGCCTTCGACTATCCAGCCGGGCTCTTCGAGCGCCGGACGTGGACCGTTCCCCGAAACCGGCCCGATCGGGTCCTGCTCCAGCGCGCGGTAGAGTGGATCCGCGCGAGCGAGCGGCCCATGATCGTCGCGGGCGGCGGCGTGATCTACAGCGAGGCCTCCGAACGGCTGGCCGAATTCGTCGATAGCACGGGCATCCCCGCGGGCGAGACGATGGCCGGCAAGGGCAGCCTGCGCCACGACCATCCGCTCAACCTGGGCGCCGTCGGCGTAACCGGCACGTTCGCTGCGAATCGCATCGCCAAGGAAGCGGACCTGGTCATCGGCATCGGAACGCGCTTCAGCGACTTCACGACGGCGAGCAAGACGGCCTTCCAGAATCCCGCCGTCCGCTTCGTGAACATCAACGTCGCCGAGTTCGACGCCTACAAGCACAGCGCACTCGCGCTGGTGGGGGACGCGCGCGCGACGCTGAAGGAGCTGACCGACGCGCTCGACGCGTGGAGCACCCCGCCGGCATACCGTCAAGAGGCCGCCCGTCTGCACGAGGAATGGGAGGAGGAGGTGGACCGGATCTACGGGATCCGCCACGAGCCGCTTCCGAGCCAGGGCGAGCTCATCGGCGCCGTGAACGAGCAGGGGGATGCGGACGCCGTAATGGTCTGCGCCGCCGGCAGCCTCCCCGGCGATCTCCACAAGTTGTGGCGGGCGCGCCACCCGAAGCAGTACCACCTCGAATACGGATACAGCACGATGGGCTACGAAATCGCCGGCGGGCTCGGCATCAAGATGGCCGACCCCGATCGCGAGGTCTACGTCCTCGTCGGCGACGGTAGCTACCTCATGCTGTCGGCCGAGATCGTGACTTCGATCCAGGAAGGCTACAAGCTCACGATCGTGCTGATGGACAACCACGGCTTCAAGAGCATCGGCGCGCTGAGCCGGTCGCTGGGGCAGGACGGCTTCGGTACGCGCTACGCCTTCCCGGCCGACGGCGCCCTTCCCGGCGACAACGTCTCGACGACGCATACCCTGCCGGTGGATCTAGCGGCGAACGCCGAGAGTCTCGGCGCGCACGTCATTCGCTGCGATACGCGCGAGGAGGTGGTCGCTGCCCTGGAGCAGGCGCGGGCGATCGACCGAACCACCGTGATCTACGTGCAGAACGACCGCTACGAGGACGTCCCCGGCTACGAAAGCTGGTGGGACGTGCCGGTCGCGGAGGTGAGCGAGCGGTCGAGCGTGACCGAGGCGCGGCGCGAATGGGAGGCCATGCGTGCCAGAGAACGAACCTATTTCAGCCCCTCCGACGCCGGCTCGACAGACTGAACACGTACACCGACGTTCCCCGAGAACGCTGCAGCGATCATGCGAACACCATCCTGGACCGCCGCCCTCCTCTGCCTCCTCGTCGGAGGCGTCCTGACGGCCTGCGGCGGACCTTCCTCCGACGGCGATCGCGACGCCCCGCGCATCGTCTTCGTGACGCACGGACAGGCATCCGATCCCTTCTGGAGCGTCGTCCAGAACGGCGCGCGACAGGCCGGCCGTGACGTGGGCGCTCGCGTCGAGTACCAGGCGCCGGAATCCTTCGACATGGTCGCGATGTCGCAGCTCATCGACGCCGCGGTGGCCTCGTCGCCGGACGGCCTCGTCGTCAGCATGCCCGACGCCGACGCCCTCCGCGGAGCGGTGAGCAAGGCCATCGAGGCCGACATCCCCGTCGTCTCGGTCAACTCGGGCTACGACGTAGCGCAGGAGCTCGGCGTCATGGTGCACGTCGGCCAGACCGAATACGAGGCCGGCTACGGCGGCGGCGAGCGACTGGCGGCCCTGGGCGTCACGCGCGCCTTCTGCATCAATCACGAGGTGGGCAACACCGCGCTGGATCTTCGCTGTCAGGGCGTGGCCGACGCCATGCAGGAAGCGGGCGCGACGACGGAGGTGCTCTCCGTCGAGGTCGGAGACCCGACCGAATCGCAGCAGCGCATCCAGGCAGCGCTCTCGTCCAATCCCGATGTCGACGGCATTATCACGCTCGGCCCGACGAGCACGATGCCGGCGCTGCGAGCCTTGAGCGCGCGGGGCCGCCTCGGCGAACTCACGTTTGCCACCTTCGACGTATCACCCGAGATCCTGGACGCCATCGAGGCCGGCGAAATCGCCTTCGCCATCGACCAGCAGCCGTATCTGCAGGGCTACCTCCCCGTCAATCTGCTCGCGCTCCGGCTCCGCAACGAGAACGAGGTCGCCAACGAGGTCGTGCGCACAGGCCCCGTCTTCGTCACGCCCGAGAACGTCGAGCGAATCAAGGAACTCACCGAACGGGGCACCCGCTGAGATGGCTGTGACAGCACGGACCGACGAGCGCCTCCTGCACAGGTCACCGCTGCAGCGCCTGATCGCCCGGCCCGAGCTCGGCGCCGTGGCGGGCGCCGTATTCGTCTGGGCGTTCTTCGCGATCGTCGCCGGCGACCGGGGATTTCTAACGCTTGCCGGCACGGCGACCTACCTGGAGGTCTCCGCCGAGCTGGGCATTCTGGCCGTTGCCGTCGCGCTCCTGATGATCGGAGGGGAGTTCGACCTCTCGGTCGGCTCCATGATCGGCGCGAGCGGCATGCTCCTCACGCTCCTGGCCGTCACCTATGGCTGGCCCCTCTGGGCTGCCCTGCTCGCCGTCGCCGCCTTCGCCGTCGCTGCCGGATTCTTCAACGGATATCTGGTCATCCGTACCGGCCTGCCGTCGTTCATCGTGACGCTGGCCACGCTGTTCATCTTCCGCGGAACGACCATCGGGGTGACGCGGCTGATTGCGGGTCGTACGCAGGTGGGAGGCCTCGGCCGCGTGCCGGGCTACGACGCCGCCCAAGCCGTGTTCGCGAGCGAGCTGGCGCTGGGCGGCACGGGGTTTCCCGTTTCCATTCTCTGGTGGATCGTCGTGGCGGCGGCGGCATCCTGGGTGCTCCGCCGCACGTCGTTCGGTAACTGGATTTACGGCGTCGGCGGGGACGCCGCCGCCGCGCGCAATGCCGGCGTTCCCGTCCACCGCGTTAAAATCTCTCTCTTCATCCTGACGGCTCTGGCCGCGAGCCTCGTGGGCGTCATCCAGGCCGTGGGATTCACCGGCGCCGACGTGCTGCGCGGCGAGCTGCGCGAGTTCTTCGCCATTATCGTGGTCGTCATCGGCGGCACGCTGCTGACGGGCGGGTACGGCACCGCGATCGGTGCCATCTTCGGCGCCCTGATCTTCGGCATGGTTCGCCAGGGGATCGTCTTCACCGGCGTGGACGCGGACTGGTTTCAGGTCTTCCTCGGCGGCATGCTGCTGCTTGCGGTCCTGATCAACAACTGGGTGCGGCGAAAAGCGATGGAGGCGCGCTGAGATGACCTTCGAATCCGACCGCTCGAACGACCCTGCCGGCGGCACGGATGACCGTGAGGCGGCAGACAGCCCATCCGCCCCCTTGATCGAGCTGCGGAACGTCTCGAAATTCTTCGGCAACGTGGTCGCCCTCCGCGACATCTCCATGACCGTCTACCCCGGGGAGGTGATGTGCCTGCTCGGCGACAACGGCGCCGGCAAGTCCACCCTCATCAAATGCCTCTCGGGCGTGCACGCGCCCGACGAAGGCGAGCTGCTCGTCGACGGCAGGCCGGTGCGCTTTACCTCTCCGCGCGACACCCTCGAACGCGGCATCGCTACCGTCTACCAGGATCTGGCCATGATTCCGCTCATGAGCATCGCGCGCAACTTCTTCCTCGGCTCGGAACCGACCGTGGGATGGGGACCGTTTCGACGCTTCGATACGGCGGCGGCCGACGCCATCACCAGAGAAGAGCTCGGTCGGATGGGCATCGACGTGCGCGACACGTCGCAGGCCGTCGGCACGCTCTCCGGAGGCGAACGGCAATCCGTCGCCATCGCGCGAGCCATCTATTTCGGCGCTCGCCTGCTCATCCTCGACGAGCCGACGTCGGCCCTCGGCGTCAAGGAAGCCGCAATCGTCCTCAAGTACGTCGCACGCGCCCGAAAGCGGGGCGTCGGGGTCGTGTTCATCACGCACAACATTCACCATGCCTATCCCATCGGGGACCGATTTACCATCTTGAACCGGGGTCAGAGCTACGGAACGTTCCGCAAAGAAGACATCTCGCGCGACGAGATGCTCCATCTCATGGCCGGGGGAGCGGAACTGGAACAGCTCGACGACGAGCTCAGCAACTTGAGCGAAGACGAATGAACGACGCGCCGAACATCGGCCGGAGACGACACGCATGCAGGATACCGGACGCCACCGCATCGGAAACGCTCCCTGCTCCTGGGGCAGCCTCGAGTTCGGGGACCTGGAGGGCGAGCAGGTCGAATACAGCCGGATGCTCGACGAGCTCGTCGAGACCGGATACACGGGCACGGAACTGGGCGACTGGGCCTACATGCCCACCGACCCCGGCCGCCTGCGCGAGGAGCTGCAGCGGCGCAACCTGACGATGCTCGGCGCCTTCGTGCCCGTATCGTTCGCCGACCCGAAGGCCCACGAAGCAGGCGAGCGGCACGCCCTGAAGGTCGCGCGCCTCTTGCGTGCGGTAGCCGACGTGGGCGACCCCGAGCACCGGCCTTTCGTCGTGCTCGCCGACGACAACGGCAGCCATCCGGTCCGCACCGCACATGCCGGCCGCGTTACGCCCGAGATGATGCTGGACGATGGCGAATGGGCCACGTTCGGCCGGGGCGTCGACCGCATCGCCGAGGCCGTCTATGAGGCGACGGAACTGCAGAGCGTCTTCCATCACCACTGCGCCGGGTTCGTCGAGACGCCGGCCGAGATCGAGCAGCTCCTGGCACGGACCGACCCGGAGGTGGTCGGACTCGTCTTAGACACCGGCCACTACGCTTTCGGCGCAGGCAGCTGCGACGCCGTCCGGGCGGGACTCGATCGGTTCGCCCCTCGCATCCGCTACGTACACTTCAAGGACTGCAGCGCGGAGGTCGCCGCACGGTCGCGTGCCGAAGAGTGGGACTATTTCACCTCGCTGCGTCACGGCATCTTCTGCGAACTGGGAGACGGATCCGTAGACTTTCCGGGCGTCATCGACGCGCTCCGCGGCATGAGGTATTCCGGCTGGATCGTCGTCGAACAGGACGTCCTGCCCGGGATGGGCGCTCCGAAGGAGAGCGCCGCCCGCAACCGCCGCTACCTCGAAAAC
>CAZXHQ010000238.1:0-6171 GCA_964640145.1 uncultured Rhodothermales bacterium
ATCCCGTACCAGTATCGGGCCTGCACGTGCTGGGGATTGAGATCGAGTGCTCGCTGGAAGCTTCGCTCGGCCGCAGGCCAGTCCCAGTTGAAGAGGGTATTCCAGAAGCCGAGCGAAGCGTGAGCGTCGCTAAGCGCGTCGTCAATCTCCAGCGCGTTCGTGACCGCTGTTCTGACGTTGACGCTTGCTTCCGTCGCTGGAATAAGATCCCACACGCCGAGCATGATGTAGTAGTCGGCAATACCGACGTGAGCGAGTGCATAGAGCGGATCTACGTCTATGGCCCGCTGAAAGTACCGCAGGGCTTTATTCAGCGCCGGCTCGGTACGTCGATTCCAGAAGTAGCGTCCCTTTAAGTAGAGGCGATAGGACGCCACGTTCTCCGTGTGCCGCTTCACCAGGGCGGCCTTCTCCTCTCCCAACAGCTTTACCTTCAGTTTGTCTACCACCGCCAGCGAGATCTCATCCTGGATGGCAAAGACATCTTCGATCACCCGGTCGAAACGCTCCGTCCACAGGTGAAAGCCGTCGGCGACGTCGATAAGCTGAGCCGTAATCCGTAGGCGGTCGCCTGCCTTACGCACACTCCCTTCCAACACGGTGGCCACCCCCAGCTTCCGGCCTATCTCGCGCACGTCCACGTACCGGCCCTTGAACGCGAAGGCCGAAGTACGTGCCACGACCCGCAGGTCGCTGAGCCTGGTGAGCGCGTTGATGAGTTCTTCGGCCAGACCGTCGCAGAAGTACTCCTGCTGCGGATCGGCGCTCATGTTCTCGAACGGAAGCACCGCAATGGACGACTTCGCTTCCGATACGGCCGGGATGTCCGAACCTGTTCTGATTCGTCGGAGATCCGACAGCACCTCGTGGGCGCCCGAGTACCGTTCGCTTGCATGCTTGCGCAACAGCTTCTCGATCACCCGCTCCAGCGCGGGCGGTACGTCCGAGCGAAGCACGGCTACCGGGTCCGGGTTCGTATTCAGAATCGCGTAGACGACTGCCTGCTCGTAGGCACCATCGAAGGGGCGTTTCCCGGTCAGCAGCTCGTAGAGCACCACCCCGAGCGACCACAGATCCGTCCGATGGTCGACGGTTTCACCACGGGCCTGCTCCGGGCTCATGTAGGCCGCGGTCCCCAGGGTCGTCCCCGGCTTCGTCATTTCCACGTCGACCATCTTGGCCAGACCGAAGTCTACGATCTTGGCGTCCCCCGCGTCGGTAACCATCACGTTAGCCGGCTTGATGTCGCGATGCATGATGTGCTCAGCATGCGCGCTGGCCAGACCCTGGGCGATTTGAATCGCATAGCCGAGCGCGTCCTCCACTGCCATCGGCCCGCGTTCTACCTTCTTCTTGAGCGTCTCGCCGGTGTAGTACGCCATCACGATAAAGAGCCGCCCGTCCTCCCATTCGTCGATCTCGTGAATGATACCGATGTTCGTGTGATCCAGCGAGGAGGCCACTTTTGCTTCCTGAAGAAAACGTGCCTTCGCCTCCGCATGCATGCTCAGGTGCGGCGGCAGAAACTTCAGTGCTACGAAGCGGGAAAGCTTCAGGTCGCGGGCCTTGTAGACGACACCCATGCCTCCACCGCCGAGCTTCTCCAGGACCTCGTAGTGCGAGACCGTCGTACCGGTGAGCCGGCCGGTGAACGGCTCACCGGTCTCGTAACGGACGTCGCGGTCGTGGGCCTGAAGGAGGGCGCCGACTTCGTCGCGCATGTCGGCGTCGCCCCGGCACCTCCGCTCAAGGACCGCCGCGCGCTCGCCGGGAGTCAGCTCGACGACGGCGTCGAAGAGGCGTCGGATCCGCTCGGCGCGATGTGGTGAGATATGACGACTCATGAACCCTGGCGATGGGCATGCCGATGAGAGACGGCCGGTCAGACAAGGTCGGACGCCGCGGCCGCAAGAGCAAACGATGCGCCCGCCCCGGTTACGTCCTAGATCGTATGCATTCAGAGCGAAGTTTCGCGGGAGATTGCCGCTGCGTAAGGCACGCACGACATCCGGTTCAGCCCGCGTGTTCGCGTCGAGAACTCCGGCGTGCCGCAATCCTTCTCCGCCGACCGTGGTTCGTGTAGACACGCTGAAGGGACGGTCCGTATAATGGGGATGCAACCGGTGAGGAATGCCGGCAGCCCGCAGCGATCGAAGCGGGTCCGAATAATGGGGATGCAACCCATGGCCACGTCGAAGAGATGAGTGTGCTCCTGCGCGGCCCGGCCGGAATGAATCCACGAGTACGGCCGGTTGCACAGCGAAAAGGCGCACGTCGAGGAGAGCTGGATACGGCAGTCCCCCGGGGACGGCTGGATGCTCTGGTTTCGGATCGAGCCGGCAGACTACGTTTGACGGCGCCGCCTCCGACCGCCGAACCCATTCCCCACGGAGGAAGCCATGTCCATTACCATCCTGAAGGACGCCAATAATAACGATCTCGACTCCGGGATCGTCGCCATCCACGCTGCGCTGATACCCACTATGACGGGCGCGGCCATCGTGTACTTCGGCACGGAGGACCAGGCGCGGCTGTACGACCTCGAAAATCCGGGGAGCAATCCAGTTCAGCTTGGGACCAAGCCGGGGTGGTGGGCCTTCTGTGCGGGGCACGCGTTTCTCAATGACGGCCGCTGGGTCGTGGCCGGCGGGGTGGTCGACCAGAACGTCGAGCACTTCGGCGAGGCGCATCACGACAGCGGGGAGCATCGCTGCGAGATCTATCATCCGCTCGAAGGAACGTTCGAGCCGATCAAGGACCTCCGCTTCCAGCCGGATGCCCAGCACGGCGGCGGCCGGTGGTATCCTACGTGCCTGACGCTGAGTAACGGCGAGGTGTTCGCCGTGGCAGGCCACCCGTTTTCAGGCAGAAAGGTGCTCAACCCGGCGTGGGATGAGAACCAGTCTGATCCGAACGACCCGCCCCAGTGGATCGACGATACCACAGGGCATGACGATTATCATTTTCCGGGCGACAACCTCCCGCGGCACAACAACAACACGCCGGAACGGTATTCCCCCACGCGCGATCAGTGGACCCTTCTGGTGAACGAGTCCACCTCGCACAACAACTTCGATATCGACGAGTATCCTCGCCTGCATCTCGATCCGAGCGGTCTGGTTTTCTTCTCGACGATCGCGAAGGACAGCTTGCGGTTTTACGACGCCTTCACGGGCGCCTACGACGGGACGGTCGTGGCGGGCGGAAGCCCCGACTACCACACCGCCCCGGCCGGTTCCGGCGTGACGTCCGTCGTGCTGCCGATTCTGCCGGGAGACCTCAAGAAGGTGTGGGTGCTGGCCTGCGCGGCGGCAAATGCCGAAAAGATCAATATCGCCGCAGCGCCGCCGACCTGGGAATCCGCGGGCACGCCGCCTCTCGGCAAGAAGCGGCCGAATGCGTGCGCGGTGCTGCTGCCGACCGGTTCGGTGTTCGTGAACGGTGGGGAGGTCGTGAACGAGGATCAAGACGGCAACGACCTGAGCGAGCAGGAGCTGGACGCGCAAAATCGTCCTCCGGCCGAGCTGTACCATCCTCCCATAAACTGGAGCCAGCTCACATACGAAAACGGACCCGGCACCTGGGAAGCCGTCGACACGCCGCTCGTCAGGCGGGGTTACCACTCCGTCCAACTGCTCATGCCCGACGGCCGCGTGTGGATCGCGGGCTCGACCTGGTCCAATTGGAAGCAGAACGAGCATCGTATGGAGGTCTACACGCCCCCGTACGTCACTTCGGGACGCGTCGAGATCGCAGAGGCGCCGCCTTCCGCCGCCTACGGGGGGATCATCGACCTTGAACTGGAATCTTCGACGGCCAGACCCATCACGCGGGCCGTGCTGATCCGCTGCGGATCGATTACCCACGCGTTTGACTCCGATCAGCGCTACGTCGTCTGTCAGTTTCAGCAGTCGTCAAATCTGCAGCGCGTGCAGGTTCGGGCTCCCGATGGCCCGGGCATCGCGCCCCCGGGCAACTACATGCTCTTCCTGCTCGACGACCAGGAAATCGACGGCCATGGTCGTCCTTGCGTTCGAGCGCCCATCCTTCGCATTTGCGATCAGGAATGCGTCCCGGTAAACAACGTGAGCACCTACAGCAAGCTCACGGTGGACGCGCTCAAGAGCGGCGGCATTGCAACGTTCCAGGATGCGGTGTGGCTTTTCCTCGAGAACTTCCGCCCCCACGAAGCGGACTATCCGGCTGCTCCGGACGTCGTCATCAGGTGGGACTCGCCGAACGGCCCCGCCGTCGCTTCAAACCTTTTCGACCTGGCCTGGCAGAACCCCTGGTCGGAGAATAATTCGCTGCGGCCGGACGTCGCCCAGCGGTTCGCGCTGCGCTACCACGTCGGCGTCCACGAGGACGTATACGACGAGGTCAACGTGGAGCGCGACCTGTTCGTCACCTGGCAGTTTCCGCATTTCGAATGCGTCACGTCGCTCCGCCTGACCACGAAGCCCAACCCCTTCATGATCGACGTCCAGGGCGGCAACCCGCACTGGCTCTCCACGGATCTGCGCGTGTTCGCCGTGCGCGCGGGAGATACGCCGCCTGCCGGCGCGCCGGCCCTCGGAACGAACGAGGCCCCGCTCGACTACCTGGCGAAGGCGCTCGAGCAGTACAACGACCCCGTCAATGCCGCCGACAATCCCTTCGACGACCTCGACAAGGGCCAGGAAACCTCTGCTATCGAGCTTCGGGGGAAAGTTGGCGACCGGCGCGTCTACAACTTTGCGATTGCGAGGGTGCGTTACGTAGCGCAGGGGCAGGATGCCGACGACGTCCGCGTGTTCTTCCGCATGTTCAACACCGTCGGGACGGCACTCGAATACAACACGGACACCACATACCGGCGAGAAGGCACGGGACCGGACGCCGTGGCGCTCCTGGGTCACGACGGTCACGAGCTCATTTCGATTCCCTTCTTCGAAACGAAGCGGCTGACGCCCGGCTCGCCGATGACGAGCCAGACCGCGGATCCGGCCCGCACCCTGGAGGCGAAGGGCTCGACCGAATTTCGCCGGTACTTCGGCGCATGGCTCGACGTTAACCAGACCGAGGAGCACATCCCCCCGTACTGGTGGCACGACGGTCCGTTTCCGGAGCTGCCGGACCCGTTTGGCCCCGAGTCGATCAAGGGCCTCGTGCGCAACTACCATCAGTGCGTGGTTGCCGAGGTTCATTACGCAGACGACGAGATTCCCGACGCCGTCGACCCCGCGACGCAAATTCCGGGCACGCCGGCCAACAATGACAACCTGTCTCAACGAAATCTCGCGTGGGTGCCGGTCGGCAACCCGGGGTCCGCGGCCACCCGCACCGCGCAGACCACGTTCATGGCGCGGCCGTCCGGCAAGATTCCCTCGGCCGAGCTGATGCCGGTGACGGTCGTACCTCGGGGCCAGGTGCTGCACGCGCGCAGGCTCAAGCGCCCGGGGCCGGACGAACTTCTTTTCGACGGCAGCGGACTCCCGGCCGGCTCGCGCGTGACCGTCTTCTGGCCGGACGTCGACGTCGACGAGATTCTCATGCTCGCGAGTCGTCGCCCGAGTCCGGTTCGGTTCGATCGCCTCGACGACCATACGCTCTCCTTCGAGCTGCACGGCGCGGCCTACGTGCCGCTTCCGGGCGGCCGTACGGCGCCCATTGCGGGACTGCTCAGCGCCGAGCTGCCGGCCGGAATCACCAGAGGCGAGAGTTACAAGCTGGTGGTTCATCAGGTGTCGGGCAAGAAGCGGCGCGTGATCGGGTCGTTTCAGCTGCAGATCCCGGTCGTCCACGAGCCGGAGCTGCTCGCCGGGGAAAGCATCAAGCTATCGCTGCTGCGATGGGTCTTCGGCCGCATACCGGAAGCCGACTCGTGGCGTGCGATTTTCGAGCGGTACCTCGGCGAAATCGCCGAGCGCGTCCGCGGCTTCGGAGGCGATCCGGAGTCCGTCGAGCCGTCCCCGGACGGGGACGGCTTCCAGGAAGTGGAACCGGCTGAAGAACACACGCTGGAGGGCAAGGTCGCGGAGCTCCAGTACGACTGCTTCGGCGACTTTACGGGCTTCGTCTTCGCCTCGTGCGATGCGCGGCACGAGTTCAAGTCTCGCGAATGTGCCATCGAGCGGCTGGTGCACCGCGCATGTGTTCAGCGCCTGCGGCTTGCCGTGACGGTCCACCCGA
>CAZXHQ010000239.1:0-6156 GCA_964640145.1 uncultured Rhodothermales bacterium
GCAGGGCAAGACCACGCACCATGCGCTCGAAAATCTCGGGTTCGAGGCCGTCGCAAGGGTACGAATGGGTAAGTATGTCGAGATGTGGATCGATGAGGAGACGCCCGAGGCCGCCGAAGAAGTTGCCCGGAAGGCGTGCGAACAGCTCCTGGCGAATCCGGTGATGGAGGACTATGAGGTTCACATCGAGAAGGCCGCCCAGGAAGTCTCCTCGTAAGCACCTGGAATGAGTGGTAGTGGGGAAGCATGACTTCATGGACACGACGTAGTCGGCGCCTGGAATACGTCACCGTGACGGCAGTCGGGCCGCGATCTCCTACGCCTTCGCCGACGCCGGAAACGGATGTCGCCGTGGAAGAGGAGGAGTCCGAACGAATCGACGAGCCGTGGCGCGTCATCCTCTACAACGATGAGATCCACACCTTCGACGAGGTCATCTCGCAGCTTATTAAAGCGACCGGCTGCAGCACGGGACGTGCCGAGAAGCTCGCCTGGGAGGTGCACACCAACGGCAAGGCGGCCGTCTATGAGGGCTCCTTCGAGGAGTGCTTTCAGGTCCAGGGCGTGCTGCGCGAGATACAGCTCGTGACGGAGATCGAAGGCTAAAGGGGTGAATCCCCGGCCCCTCCGACAGGTTGTTCGACCGGCGTCCACCGCGTCCGGGCCCATGCATGAGGACACCTTTAAATCGATACGCGGCCGGGCCGCGGCCGAAATCAAAATTAAAGGTTCCCGCTTCGTCGGCAATGCCCTGCCTGCGGCCACCGCGGAAGCCGCCGAGGCGGCTATCGCCGCGGTCAGGCAGCGCGCCTATGACGCCACGCACCACTGCAGCGCCTATCGAATCGGCCCGTCCTGCGACGTCTTCCGCTACGATGACGACGGCGAGCCGAGCGGGACGGCGGGTCCTCCCATCCTGCGCCAGATCGAAGCGCGCGAGCTGACCGACCTCGTGGTGATCGTGACGCGCTATTACGGCGGTACGAAGCTGGGGACCGGCAGACTCGCCCGCGCTTACGGCGAGGCCGCCGGGCGCGCCCTCGACGCGGCGGACGTGGTGACACAGGTTATATTTGAACGGCTTCATGTGTCTTTTGAGTATGACGACACGTCACCGGCCATGCGCACGATCGAGCGGTTCGGGGCGAAGGTGGTTGATTCGGAGTACTCCGAGCGGACCGATCTCGTGCTGGACGTACCGAAAAGCCGCGTCCGGGCGTTCGACGAGGCGTTCGTAGATGCACTCGGCGGGCGGGGTGAGCTGGAGCGGTGCTAGCTAGTTACTTGTATTCCTCCATCGCTGCTACCGCGGCCTCGTCGACGAAGTTGTTCAGGGCGTCGTCGGCGTGGCCCCTGACCTTCACCCACGTAACGTCGTGGCGGTCGCTGACGGTAACGAGACGCTCCCAGAGGTCCCGGTTCTCGACCGGTTTCTTGGATGAGGTTTTCCAACCGTTACGCTGCCATTTGTCGAGCCAGCCCTTGGTGAAGGCGTTGTGAAGGTAGGCTGAATCCGTGTGCAGGGCAACACGACAGGGCTGTTTGAGGGCGCGGAGCGCCTCCAGTGCAGCCGTGAGTTCCATGCGGTTGTTCGTCGTCCTGCGTTCTCCACCTGATATGACCTTCTGGTGCTCGCCATGCCGCAGCAGGGCCGCCCATCCGCCGGGTCCCGGGTTTCCGCTGCAGGCACCGTCCGTGTAGATGATGACGTCTTTCACAATGCGAGAGCTAGAGATCAGACCTGAGGTAGAACCGCATCAACGTACGGCCGGTACGAAGACAATTGCAGGCGAACCGTCGAGCTGCCGGCGAAAACGCCTTGAAGACCGCCCCTGGCCGGAGAGAGGCCGGGTGGGACGTCCAGATGCTCAAACAGCTCATGTAGAATCATGAAATTCGTCGACTACGTTACGATTACGGCCAGGAGCGGACGGGGCGGTCCGGGCGCCGTCGCCTTTAGGCGAGAGAAGTACGAGCCGAAGGGCGGGCCCTCGGGAGGAGATGGCGGGGATGGCGGCTCGGTCATCCTGGTCGGTGACGAGAACCTGTACACCTTGCTGGACCTCCGCTATAATCGGCACCACTTCGCTGGAGACGGCGAAGCCGGAGCAGGCAACCATCGCAAGGGAAAGGATGGAGACGACATCGTCCTTCACGTTCCACCCGGCACCGTCGTGAAGCTGACCGACACCGACGAGGTGATTGGAGAGATCGAGAAGGCCGGAGACAGAATGGTGCTTGTAAAAGGAGGACGCGGAGGGAAAGGCAACGCCTTTTTTAAGTCGCCGACCAATCAGGCTCCGCGGCACGCGCAGCGCGGCGAGTCCGGTGAAGAGAAGGACGTCACGCTCGAACTGAAGCTGCTGGCCGACGTCGGGCTCGTCGGCCTTCCCAATGCGGGCAAGAGCACGCTCATCTCCACGATGTCGGCCGCGAAGCCCAAAGTGGCGAACTACCCGTTTACGACGCTGGAGCCGGCCCTCGGAGTCGTCTACGTGAGCGACTATCAATCGTTTGTGATGGCCGACATACCCGGCATCATCGAAGGTGCGCATCAGGGTAAGGGACTCGGTCTTCAGTTTCTGAAGCACATCGAACGCAATGCCGTGCTGCTGTTTCTTATCCCCATCGATTCGAAGGATCTGGGGGGCGAGTACGAGACGCTGCTGAGCGAGCTCCGTTCGTACAACGAAGAGCTCCTCCAAAAACCGCGCATTGTGGCCTTCTCGAAGGTCGACCTGCTTCCTCCGGAGGAGCGCGATCTGCTCCCTGGCGTCGTGGAGGACGATTTCCCCGACGACGTGGAGCTGCTGCCCATCAGCTCGGTAGCCGGCATCGGACTCGACCGGCTCAGACACCGTATGTGGACTGTAATTCGGGAGAGCCGCCAACCGCACGGGGTTGCCGGATGAGGCGGCGGGCGCCATCACCGCCCGGAACCTCGCCGGCCCTTTCCTTCGGCGAGCAGCGAGCGCTTATTGCGCTGTCGCTCGTGCCGGGTGTAGGTACGGGGCGCATCCGCACGCTCCTCGCGGCATTCGGCTCGGCCGTCGCCGTGCTGCGGGCATCCCGATCGGCCCTGGCCGCCGTGCCGGGAATCGGTCCGCAGACGGCTCGCCGCATCGCAGAGTTCGACGACGTGCAGGCCGTAGATCGACAGATCGCGAGAGCCGAGCACGTCGGTGCGGAGATGATCACGGTCTGGGACGACCGCTATCCCTCCCTGCTCCGCGAGATCTACGATCCGCCGACGTTTCTATGGGTGCGCGGGCGGATGGCGGGGACGGCCAGACCCGAGCGAGCGATCGCTATCGTAGGGACTCGACGTCCCTCTTCATACGGTCGGCGTACAGCCCACGAGATCGCCCACATCCTCGCACGGCTCGGGTTCACCATCGTGAGCGGCCTGGCCTACGGCATCGACGCCGTCGCGCATGCTGCGGCGCTCGAGGGCGGCGGTCGGACCGTGGCCGTGCTCGGCTCCGGCGTGGATCGGATCTACCCGGCGCGCCACCGGCGGCTGGTCATAGAGATGGAGCGAAAAGGAGCCGTCATCTCCGAATATCCGCTGGGCGCCAAACCCGAGGCGTCCAACTTTCCCCGCCGGAACAGGGTCGTAAGCGGTCTTTGCCAGGGTACGCTGATTGTGGAGTCGTACGAAGAAGGCGGCGCACTCATTACGGCGCATCTGGCGCTCGAACAGAACCGTGAGGTGTTCGCCGTACCGGGCCCGATCCACAGTCCGTCCAGCGCCGGCACGAACAGGCTCATTCAGCGCGGGGAGGCCAGGCTCGTCCAAAACGTGGAGGACATCCTTCACGAGTTCGGGATTACGGCGGATTCGGACGGACAGCATGCGCCGACGGTCGATCTTGCGGAACTCGCACCGGAAGAGCGCGTGCTCTGCCGCGTTCTCTCGAACGAGCCGATGCACATCGACGCAGTGTGTACAGGCGCCGAACTCGATCCGGCGACGGCTCTGGTCCATCTACTAAATCTGGAGTTTAAGGGCGTTGTGCGCCAGCTGGCCGGCAAACAGTTTTACCTGGCCGCGACCGTTGCCGCATGAGATAGGCCCGCGCATCTCGTATGCCGCTCATCCTTGGAACGCTCGCCATCCTTTTTATCGTCGCCACCGTACTGCCGCTGTGGAAGCACGAGGCGTGGTGGGTCCGCATCTTCGATTTCCCACGCGCTCAGGTCGCCGTCGGCGGATGCCTCGTAACCGCCGCGTACCTCGCCTTCCTGTCGCCTCGAACGCCGGTCGAGATGGGTCTTCTCGCCGCGCTCGTCGTATGCGCGGCGTATCAGACCTGGAAGATGATGCCGTACACGCCGCTACACCCGCGCCAGGTGCGATCGGCCAGGGCCGGCAGCCAGCCGAGCGGGCGTATCTCCGTCATCATAGCCAACGTGCTCATGGAGAACCGCGAGGCGGGCCGGTTCGTCCGGATGGTCCGCGAGCACGATCCCGACGTGCTTCTAACCGTGGAGACCGACCACTGGTGGGTCGACCGCCTGTCGGTGCTCGACGGATCGTATCCGTTTTCGGTAAAGGTGCCGCTCCCGAATACCTACGGCATGGTTCTCCACTCACGGCTAGAGATCGTCGACGCAGAGGTCAGGCATCTGGTAGATGCCTCCATTCCGTCTATCCACGCCAGGATCAAGCTCGCGGAGGGACCCACCGTCCGACTCCACTGCCTCCATCCCCGCCCTCCGGGCCCGACGGCTGACGAGAACACCATCGAGCGCGATGCGGAGATTCTTCTCGTGGGCAAGGAAGCGCGGACAGCCGGCGAACCCACGATCGTTATGGGTGATCTGAACGACGTCGCCTGGTCGTACACCACGACGCTGTTCCAGAGGGTGAGCGGCCTGCTGGATCCGCGAGTGGGTCGCGGCATGTTCAACACGTATCATGCGGGCAATCCGCTCGCCCGCTGGCCGCTCGATCACCTCTTCCATTCGAATCATTTCGAACTCGTGCGCATCGAACGACTGCCGGCCTGGGGATCGGACCACTTTCCAATACTCATTCGGCTTCAATATTCGACGAAGGCCGTCGAGCTGCACGAGGTGCCTGACGTGACCCGGGCGGACCGGCTCGAAGCCAGCGCAAAAATCGAACAGGCGTATGACGATTGAGGCTCTGCGTGGATGTTTTCCACATGTGCAGCGGTCCATCTATATGAATCACGCCGCAACGGGACCGCTCAGCACGCCCGTCGTGCAGGCGATCCGTCGCTATCTCGATCAGCGACACGAAACGAACGTCGAGAACTTCGACGACTTCCAGACCGTCCTGCACTCGGCCCGGAGGCGCGTCGCGGAGCTGCTCGGCACGTCCGTCGCACGCGTCGAGTTTGCCCCCAACACCTCGTATGCGCTCAACGTGCTGGCCCGAGGCCTCGACTGGCGGAAAGGCGACCGCATCGCCGTCCCTTCCTGTGAGTTTCCGGCCAACGCGTACCCCTTCCTGAATCTCGAGCGGATCGGCGTGAAGGTGGATTTCATCCCGCACGAGGAGGGCGTCGTGAGCCTCGAAGCCGTAGAGAACGTACTTCGACCGGATACCCGGCTGCTTACGATCAGCTGGGTGCAGTTCCTGTCCGGATTTCGAGCCGATCTCGCCGCGATCGGCGCGTTATGCAGGGCGCACGGCGTGCTCTTCTGCGTCGATGCGATTCAGGGACTCGGCGCCCTCCGGCTCGACGTCGAGGCGACCGGGATCGATTTCCTCGCCTGCGGAGGACATAAATGGATCATGGCGACGCAGGGGATCGGCTTCCTGTACGTCACCGAAGCGCTGCAGGAACGAATCGCTCCGCCGGCCGGGTGGCTGCACGGCCCTGTCGATTGGGATCGGTTGAACGACTACGCGATGGCGTTCCATCCGGATGCCTCTCGCTTCCGGCTCGGCACGATGAATAACGTCGGGATCGCGGCGCTCGATGCGGCGCTCGCTCTGTATGCCGAAGCGGGAAGCGAGTGGTGTGAACGGCAGGTGCTCGAGCGCTCCGTACAGCTCGGCACAGGTCTCGTGGAGCGCGGGCTGAAGCGGTACGGTTCGACGAATCTCGATCATGCCTCCGGCATCGTCACCGTCGAGCACGCCGACGTAGACGGGCTGCATGCGCATCTGTCGGCCCGCGG
>CAZXHQ010000240.1:0-3558 GCA_964640145.1 uncultured Rhodothermales bacterium
GGGCTGGACGGCTCCGCCAGGTACTGGTGCACGAACTGGACGACCGCTGCGCCCTCTCCCACGGCCGAGGCGACGCGTTTGATCGATCCGTGCCGCACGTCCCCGGCAGCGAAGACGCCCGGAAGGCTGGTCTCCAGCATGAAGGGAGGACGGTGCGACGCCCATCCGCGCGGCGCCTTTCCGTCCTGTATCAAATCCTGACCCGTCAGCACGAAACCCCGGCGGTCGCGCAGCAGGGATCCCTCCAGCCACTCCGTATGCGGCACGGCTCCGATCAGGACGAAGAGGGCCGACGTAGATATCTGCTCGGTCTCGCCGGTCCCGCGATCTCGGATCACCAGACCATCCAGACGGTCTTCGCCCTCACCGTCGACGAGCTCGACGTCCAGGCGAACGGATAGGTTGGACGTCTCCTCGATTTCCGTGATGAGGTAGTCGGACATGCTCGTGGCGAGCGTGTCGCCCCGCACGAGCAGCGTCACGGTGCCGGCATACTTCGCAAGGTGCAGTGCGGCCTGGCCGGCGGAGTTTCCCGCGCCGACTACGCAAACATCCTGTCCCTCGACGGCCCGGGCTTCGCCTCGGCCGGCGCCGTAGAACACGCCCTTTCCGACGAGCCCTTCCAGACGGGGGATGCCGAGCCGCCGCCACGATACGCCGATCGAGAGAATGACGGCTCGGCCCGTCACCGCCCGCCCGTCCGCCACGCGAACGATACGGTCCGGACCCGACGTCTCCAGGCGCACCGCCTCCTGCGCGAAGGCCATGTTGGCGCCGAAGAGCCAGGCCTGCTCGCATGCGCGATGTGCGAATTCGTGGCCGTCGATTCCCCATGTGAATCCGGGGAAGTTGCGGATGCGCGAGCTCGAGCCTGCCTGCCCGCCGGAGATCTCTTTCTCCAGGACGACCGTCTTCAACCCTTCCGAGGCCGCGTAGACGGCGGCCGCCAGACCGGCCGGTCCGGCGCCCACGATCACGACGTCATACGACTCGTCGTCGATGGTCGTGCCGCCCCCGACGGCCTCGACGAGATCTGCGGTGGTGGGGTCGACGAGGACGCGCCCGTCGTGGCGCATCACCACGGGCACCTGTGCGCCCTCCTGATTCGCCTCTTGCAGCAATCGGCGGCCTTCCTCCTCGTCCTCGAAATGACAGACGAACGGTATGTTGAACCGCGTCAGCAGATCGCGAATTTCGGCGGCCCGCGCGCTCTGCTGCGGCGTCACAATACGAAACATGGAGAATCCCGTCTCCTGCGTGGCCGACCAGGCTGCCAGGAATTCACTGACCGCCGGGTAGAGACCCAGCTCGGGATGCCACGGTTTTGCAAGGTGATAGTCTATCTGGCCGAGCGTCATCGCCGGCACGATCGGATTCGCCTGCGTGTAGTCCCGCTCGACGAGCAAGATGCGTTTCGCGAAGGGATGCTGCCGGTGCGCCTTTACGAGAAAGTCGACGCCGGTCATCTCCGGCATGCGATGATCCGCGATGAGGAGGGCAACGGGTTCTTGCGCCTCTGCCAGCCTCGTCAGCGTCTGGAGTGCTTCCTCCGGATCGTCCGACGTGAGGATACGCGTATCGAGGCCGAAGCGCAGGCTCAGATCGACGTCCAGCGTTTCCAGTACGGCGGGTTCGTGGGCGACGATGAAGAGGATGGGTATCGAATTCATGGTGAGCTCGTCCTGTTGATAGGGCAGTCCGGATCACGCGGCTTCGTCGGCACGGACGCGCCGGAAGTCACCATCGCTCCCGGATGTGTCGTCTCGACGCTTCGTCGATGCAATCGGTATGGGAGGCACGCCCGTCACTTCACTGGAACAGCGCCCTCATCACCTCCAGGAACTCCGGAATGCGCTCGCGCGGGTTTTCCCCTTCGTATTCGAGGACGACCCAGCCTCTGTAGCCCGCCTCCACGAGCATATCGCGGATCCGCTCCATGTCGGTCGGCGTCGTGGTGCCGTCGTTCAGGTGCACTTCGTGTTTCACCTGCACGTTCACGGCGAACGGGGCGGCCATTGCCAGCTCTTCGTAGGCGTCCGTGCGGTAATTGCCGGTGTCGAGATTCACGCCGAACCACGGATGGTCCCCGACCGCTTCCACGATGGCCAGGTGATCCGCCGCACGGGCGGTGATGCCGCCGTGGTTTTCGAGGCCCAGGACGACTCCGCGCCGGGCGGCATGCTCGAGCACTTCGTTGATTCCATCGGCGACCCAACGAATACCGGTCTCCTTGTCGACGTCGTCAGGGAGATTGCCGGCGAAGATTCGAATATGGGGCGCATAGAGTTCTGCCGCATAGTCGATCCACCGCTTTACGTGCTCGACGTCCTGCTGCCGCTCCGGCCCGGCGGGCCGGCAGAAGTCGTTGCGTACGGCCGTCCCGCTTACGGTGACGCCGTTCACGAAGGCGTGCCGCTTCAGCTCATGCAAGTAAGCGTCGGTGATATCATCCTCGAAGAAATAGGACGTCAGTTCCGTTCCCGGCAGGCCCAGGTCGGCGCACCAGTCGATGAAATCGAAGAGGTCCATCTCCCCGGCGTTGAGCGCCCCCCGCACCGAGTACGCCGCCAGGGAGAGGTGCATGTTCTTCGTGGCGTCGATGGGCTGCTGCTCCACGGCCGAGGCAGCGACGGGGCTAAGGGTTGCTCCGGCGGCAGCGAGCGCGCCGGATGCCAGGAAGGAGCGCCGGGAAGCGGACATGGAGTCGTGGATCGATTGAAGAAGGGCGATCAGTACGTCTGCATAAGAGTGCCGGAAAAGAAGGGGGCTCCTCCGTTCTGGACGCTCAATGGCATTTTACGTGCAGCGAGGTGGAAAAGCAACGAACCACTTCCCCTTCGCGCCTTGGTCGATCAATGCGGGCTCAGCTCCCGCTGCAGCCACGCACGGGCCATGCGCCAGTCGTTGGAGACGGTCCCGTGCGAGATGCCAAGCGCCTCGGCGGTCTCTTCGAGCGTAAGCCCGCCGAAGTATCGGCACTCGACCACCTGCACCCACCGTGGACGTTCCTTCGAGAGACGATGCAGCGCTTCGTCCAGATCGATTAGTTCGTCGAGCGACATCTCGACGGCGGCGTTCGCGTACGAGAGCGTGACGCGTTGGCCGCTGCGCTTCTTCGTCGACTTCGCCCGGGCCCGATCTACCAGAATACGCCGCATCGCACCGGATGCAGCGCCGAAAAAATGCGCGCGCCCCTCCCAGTTCACGTCCTCATACCGCACCAGCTTGAGATACGCCTCGTGAACGAGGCCGGTCGGGCTCAAGGTTTGCCCCGGCCGCTGTCGTTGCAGCTTCCCTCTGGCCATCTTCCGCAGCTCCGGATACACCTTGACGAGGAGCCGGTCGAACGCATCGTCACGACCGGCTTCCAGGTCGAGCAGAAGCTGGGTTACGTCAGGATCGGCCACGGGACTAGGGGGCTGGATCGATACGGCTACCATGCAGGATAGCGCAAATTTGCTCGCGAAGTTGCGCACGGCGAGGTGCGACGCGCCGCCGGCGGGGACCGCCGCCTTCAGAAGGCCTCCCCGTTCCGTACCTTCTGTAAGCGACTGCGCG
>CAZXHQ010000240.1:3658-6132 GCA_964640145.1 uncultured Rhodothermales bacterium
TGGCGGAGTCGTTGAGCGCGACTACCCAGCCCTGCCTTCTGCAGACGAGGAGCCTATCTCGTGAACCGCCGCAGCTTTCTAGAATCAGCCGTCTCGATCCTCGCGATCTCGAGCAGGGCCACCTGGGCCTCGCCCCGGCACCGAGCAACCTGCATCCTCCGCGGCGCGCTCGTCTTCGACGGTACCGGCGCGCTCCCGCAGGAGGTAGACGTTGCACTCGAGGGCGACCGCATCGCCGGGGTCGGACCGCGCCTCGACGTCGACGGCGCGGAAGAGGCGGACCTTCGCGGACTGGCGCTCGCACCCGGATTCATCGATATTCACGGGCATACGGATCTAGGACTGCTCGTCAACCCGCTCGCCGAGAGCAAGGTGCGGCAGGGCGTGACGACGGAGGTGACCGGACAGGACGGCCGCTCGATCGGGCCCTGGACGGACCGAGCCTACCGAATGACCAGAGAGCAAGTCCGCGAACAGCTCGACGTGGATGTTCCGTTCAGAGATCTGGGCGGATTTTTCGGGTGGATCGATACGCACGGCGCGGCCCTCAACGTCGCCAGCATGATCGGCCAGGGTACCATCCGTGAATTCGTCGTAGGGGAGAACGACCGGCCCGCCAAAGCCGGCGAGATCCTGCAGATGATCGACGAGGTGCGCCGGGGAATCCGCGCGGGGGCCTGCGGACTCTCGAGCGGTCTCGAATACGCGCCCGGCGCCTTCGCGAGCACCGGAGAGCTCATCCATCTCGCGGCGGTCCTGAAAGGCTATGGTCTGCCCTATGCCACGCATCTGCGCAACGAAGCCGACGCCGTATTCGGGGCGCTCGAAGAGGCTATCCATATCGGACGCATGGCGGGAGTCCCTATCGAGATCTCACACCTCAAGGCGCAGGGGGCACGCAACTGGTGGAAAGCGCCCCAGCTGCTTCAGACGATCGAGGAGGCCGACGTACAGGACCCCTCCGTGAGCGTCGGTTTCGACGTGTACCCCTACGTGGCCTACAGCACGGGTCTGGGGAGTCTCTTCCCGATCAGCGCGCGCGACGGGGGGACCGAGGCGTTCGTGGCGAGGCTTCAGGACGACCGGCAGCGGGCTGTGCTGGAGGTGCCCGTCCGCGCCAAGATCGAGCAGCTCGGAGGATGGAATCAGGTGCTGATCAGTGGAACCGCCTCGGATGATCTTGCGTGGGCGACGGGTCGGCGGCTCGGCGAGCTCGCCGCTGCACGCGACGAGGATCCGTACGCGCTCCTCACACGCCTCCTGATCGAAGACCGTGCACAGGTCGACATGGTCGGCTTCGGGATGAGCGAAGAAAACGTCGAAATGCAGCTCGCCCATCCGCTCGCCGCCGTATGCTCCGACGGCGGTGCACGGGCGACGTACGGCCCGCTCTCGCAAGATGCGCCGCACCCGCGCACCTTCGGCGCCTTTCCCAGAGTGCTGGGACGCTACGTGCGCGAGAAGGGGATCATGTCGCTAGAGGCTGCCATCCACAAAATGACCATGGTCCCGGCTCGGCGCGTGGGATTGACCGATTGCGGCGTCATTTGACCGGGCGCACGGGCCGACCTGGTTGTGTTCGACCCGGAAACGGTTGCTGATCGCGCTACCTTCGAAAATCCGCATCAATACCCGGTCGGCATCCCGCACGTGTGGGTCAATGGCATCCAGGTGCTCAAGCACGGGGAGCAGACCGGCGCGCTGCCGGGTCGCAGCGCACGGCCGACCAGGTAAGCCGCGTGCCACGACTGTCGCCGATGGTACGGAGATCTGCCGGTGTTTTGCGTCGTACATCAATTCCCAAATTCGGTAGCATATGAGCACCGCTGCATCGCGCTCCGCGTCGTTCCGCCTCAGTTCGCAAATACGACATGATGTACGTACCGTAGTCAACCAGCGGAAACCAACAGCGGAAGCATAAACAACAGGTGTACGACGTGGTCCATTTCGTCTATTTACTCCTGCTGGTTCTCCTTGCCGGACACGAGGGCGGTTCGGCCTTTGACGACCCGGCGCCCGACGACCCCCTGTCCACGTTCGAGCTCCACCCCGACTTCGAGATCGAACTCGTCGCCTCCGAACCGCTCGTTTCAGATCCCATCGACATGGAGATCGATGAGGATGGGCGGCTCTACGTCCTGGAGTTTCACAGCTATCCGGATAACTGGACCGGCGTCGACCGGATCGTGCAGCTGCTCGATACGGACGGGGACGGGACGATGGACGAGAGCGTGGTCTTCAAAGATTCGCTGGTTCAGTCGATGGGGATCATGCGGTGGCAGGACGGTCTGATCGTTACGGCGCCGCCGAACGTGATCTATCTCGAAGACTCCGACAGTGACGGGCGCGCAGACGTCGAGCGCGTCCTGCTGACCGGTTTCCATCAGGGGGACGGGGAGGGGGACGTGAACAATCCCACCTACGGCCTCGACAACTGGATCTACCTCGGCAACCGGCGGACGAGCGGCAGCGAC
>CAZXHQ010000241.1:0-1753 GCA_964640145.1 uncultured Rhodothermales bacterium
CGTGCCGATACGCCTCGGGAAATCGAACGTCGTAGCAGACGAAAGGCGCTGCTTTCAGTCCGTTCCAATCGAAGACGACGATCTCCTCGCCGGGCGCGTAATGCTCGCTCTCGCCCGCGTAGGAGAATGGATGAAGCTTGGCATATCGTGCGGCAGGCTCACCGGACGGCTCGGCGACGAACGCGACGTTGCGTCCTCGTCCATCCGCCCCTCGGCGCACCAACCCGCCGACCACAAAGGCGTCGTAGCCCCTGGCAAGATCTTGCAAGAACCGCTCGGTCGGTCCTCCCTCCTCCTCGGCGGCGCCTTCGACGTTCATCGTGAATCCCACCGAGAACATCTCCGGCAGGATGATGAGCGCGCGCGGCTTCACGTCGACCTCCTCGAGGAGGCGGGTGACGGTCAGGAAATTCTTCGCGGGCTCCTCCCACGCTACGTCGAGCTGAACGAGTACGAGCTGCATGTCTTAGTCCAGGATCTCATGGAGGCCGCCTACCAGTCGATCCATGGCCGACGCCACGGAGTCTTTGTCGAGCGCACCGTAGGCAACGCGCAAGTAACAACCCGTGTGGAGACCGAACGTTCTGCCCGGAATCACGGCCACACCGTGCTCCTCGATCAGCTTCCGCACGATCGTCATGTCATCGAGGTCTGTCTCCAGGCGGACGAGTCCGTAAAAAGCGCCCTCCATGCCGGGAAGAGCGATACGATCGCCCAGCGTGGCGAGCCGCTCGCGGACGAGTGCAGCAGCCTCGGCGAGCCCGTCCACGAACGGACGGCAGTATGCGCGTCCGGCCTCCAGCGCTCCCAATGCTGCAAACTGGCTCGGCAGCGGCGGACAGATCAGGAGCGTATCCTGAATCTTCTTGATCGCATCGAGCAGGTGCGCCGGAATCACCATGTATCCCATCCGCAGACCCGGCATGCCGTAGGCCTTGCTGAACGAGAAAAGCGAGATGGTGTGGCGCTCGGCGCCCTGGATGGAGCCGGGTGATAGGTGGCCTACGCCTTCGTAGGTGAAGTATTCGTACGCTTCGTCGCTGATATGATAGAGGCGGCGGTCGATGCAGAGCCGGTTGACGGCTGTCAGCGAAGCGGCGTCGTAAACGGCGCCGGTCGGGTTATTCGGAGAGATCGTGACTACGGCGCGCGTCCGGTCCGTCAGCGCCGCCTCGATGGCATCGACGCGAAGCTGATACGAAGTATCGGTCGGAACGAGGACGGCCCTACATCCGGCGATGCCGACGGCCATCTCGTGATTGAAATAAAAAGGCGTCTGCAGGATGATTTCGTCGCCCGGGTCGGCGACGGCCAGTACGGCATTCACGAAGGCCATGTTCGCGCCGGCGGTCACGACGATTTCGAGCCCGTCCTCGACGTCGATTCCGTTCTCTGCCGACAGCTTCTCCGCCAGGCGCTCGAGCAGGTCCGCACGGCCCGAGACGTGGTCGTAGCCGTGCGCCTCGGAGCGCCCGGCCGCGTCCGCCAACCGCTCGACGGCCTCCGGAGGCGGCGGATAATGGACGACGCCCTGTCCCAGCGAGATGGTGCCGGGATGGCTGCGTATCAGCTCGCCGACGACCGGGATGATGGGCGCCTGTACGGCACCGATGCGTTCTCCAACCTGCAGTGACGCACCGAGACGGGACATACGTGGATGGATGGGATGCGCGGTCCGTGGTCCGTTCTCTCACGTGCACCGACGCCATATGGATCCGGCCCCGAGGAAGCGAAGCGGCAGCGTGCGCCGACG
>CAZXHQ010000241.1:1853-6123 GCA_964640145.1 uncultured Rhodothermales bacterium
ACCGACGCCATATGGATCCGGCCCCGAGGAAGCGAAGCGGCAGCGTGCGCCGACGAGCGCACAGGACGCCCGGCTCAGCTCGTCAACTTGATACGCGAGTGCGGCGTATGGAACGCAGGCGTCGGCGGTTGAACGGCTCGGACGGCGTGGAGGTGCCCTTCCGGTGTCCGGCGGCTTTCCGGAACGGAATCGCCTCTCCGCGCGCCCGGAAATCCTCCACGTAACACTTTCCGGGGCGGGGAGACCGGCGGCGCCGGCCGGGGCGGCTCGCGGGGCGGAAGGACCGGCGGCGACCTCCTGGCCGGCTGGGCGGCCGTCCGGCTGGGGCGGCGTTACATCGTGAATCCCTAGGCCTCCACGGGCGCCTCCACGCCGCCGGTCGCCTGTTCACCGGTGAGCTCGACGGCCTTGTAGCCGCCCTGCGAGCGGAAATAGATGATCAGCCCGATGTAGCAGAGAAACATAAAGGCCGGCAGAAACGCCACGTAGCGCAGCGCGATCTGACTGGAGTCGGACCGCACCTCCTGGACGATCTGGGCCTCTTGCACCGGAAGCTCCTGCACGGCGTCGCTGTCGAGCGGATTGTAAGCGCCGAGGAGACCCAGCCGCTCTTGTTCGGTCACCTGCTGGTGCACCTCCGGCGCGCGCTGGGCCAGCTCCTGATCGATCACCTTGTCCTGGATGGATCCGAGAATCGGCGCGCCGAGGAGTCCGGCGGCCAGCATTCCCATGCCGCCCATGGTGTTGAGCAGAAGGGCGCCCCCGCGGGGAAACTGTTCGGCGACGACCCCGAGGGTCGTCGGCCAGAAAAAGGTCTTTCCGACGCCGTAGAACGTGGCGGCGAGGAAGACGGCGACGATGGCCGACCCGGCATTGGAGAGCCAGATCAGGCCGAGGCACGCGATAAAGGCGCTCACGGCGAGCAGTCCCAGCGGATTGATCCGATGCACGATCGGCCCGGCGAAAAACCGAAGCACGAACATGATCGCCGACGTGTAGACGAGCACCCAACCCGGATGTATTCCTTCGATCAGCACGTTCTCGATCAATGCGGTGATCCAGCTGTCCGTACCCAATTCCGTCACCGCCAGCGGAATCATGATGGCGAGCAGCAGGAGAAAAAGCGGACGCTTTACCTCGCGAATCATGTCGCGATACGGCACCCCCGCGGCAACGCGTTCGTTGAGCGGAAACTTCTGGTTGAGCAGCATGCCTCCGTATACGAACGTCGGCAGAAGGACGAGCCCCACCTTCCAACGCCAGTCCACATCGCCCAGGGCGATCACCAGGATGCCGGCCAGCACGAGGCCGCCCGGCCAGCCAGCATGGAGAATATTCAGATGGTGCGTCTTGGATTTCGGATACAGGGTCGACGTGACTGGATTGATGACCGCCTCGACGATGCCGTTCGACAGCGCAAGGATCACGGTACCGCCGAAGAGCACCCAGAAGGGGTCGCCGACAAAGCCGGCCATCACCGTCACGATCGCAGACAGCACGTGCCCGACGAACGCGATGCGGATCGACGTGTGATAGCCGATCTTGTCGATCACCAGGCTGAAGAGCACGATGGTGACGGCGAAGGGAAACAGTCCGGCCCCGGCGATCCAACCGAGATCCTCCTGGCTGAGCGTAAACTCCCTGCCCCATTCGGCCAGTATGAGGGCCCGTATGATGAACCCGAACGAGGTCACCACGAGCGCGATGAAGCTGCCGACGAATAGACGGTTTCGATTGATCATGGCAATTCGGTTGACAGTTAGACAGTTGACGGTTGACGGTTCTCAGGGCTGAACGACCGCGCCCTCACGAACGCAGCCAACTGCCTTTCTCAGTCCGTCCTGGGGATATCGATGCGGTCGCCACCGTTCATGGCCGATTCGTGGGCGCAGACGCCGGTCAAGGTCCAGTTCGCCGCCGTCTTTGCATCGGAGACGGCTTCGCGACCATCGACAATGGCGCTGACGAACTCATGTACCATGTGCGGATGCGAGCCTCCGTGTCCGCCGCCCTGGATGAACGACGTATGCTCGTGCTCTTCGTCGTAGACGCCGCCGGTGGTAAACGGAGCGATGGAATCGGGCAGCAGGTGTGCATAGTCCGGCACCGCGATGCGCTCGGCGTCCTCGTAGCCCGAGTAGATCACGGGCCCGTCGTCGATGATCTGCTCCCACTCGAACGAGCGTTTCGTCCCGTAGACGTCGAAGCTCTCCCGATACTGCCGGATCGTATTGAAGAGCGACCGTGTAACCTCGCAGGCCAGGTTCGAGTCCACCATGTCGACGAGCGCCGATTCGACGGCGAACGGAGAGTTGTAGTGTTCGATGTATTCTTCCTGGATGCGACCCGAGCCGAAGCACACGACCGATTTCGCCCGTGCATCGGCCAGTAGAAGCAGCGGGCTCACCGCGTGCGTTGCGTAGTGCATCGGCGGAAATCCGTACCAGTAGCTCGGCCAGCCGGGCAGACCCATATTCTGCTGGTGGGATCCCCGCAGAAACTGGATCCTCCCGAGCTTGCCGGACTCATGCATCTCCTTCGCGTAGAGAAATTCCCGCGTATAGATGGCCGTCTCCATCATCATGTAGACCTTGCCGTTCTGGTCGCGGGCCTCGACAATCTGGAGACACTCCTCCACCGTCGTGGCCATCGGAACCGTGCACGCCGTGTGCTTGCCCGCATTCAGCGCCTGCAGCGACATGGGCGCGTGGGCGGCAATCGGCGTGTTGATGTGGACGGCGTCGAGGTCGGTCTCTTCGAGCAGATCCTCGTAGCTCGTGAATCGACGCGCGACCCCGAACTGGTCGCCGATCTCATTCAGGCTTTCCTCCGAGCGCTGGCAGATCGCGTAGAGCTCCGCCTCCGGATGACGCTGATAAATCGGGATGAACTCGGCTCCGAAGCCGAGGCCCACAAGAGCAACCTTGACCTTTTCCGACATGGATGTTCCTGATCCTCTTTTGACAGATGTCGCATTGATTCTCCGCATACTGCGCCTGCCTCGCCGTCGCCCGGCGCCGCCAGGAGATCGGAATCGGGCGATGCGAAGCATCGCCGGAAGACCGGGCACGAACGACCGCGACGCACCGGGCTGAAGGCGCTTGCGCGAAGGCGACGTCGGCGCTCCGTCGTAGGGTTACGGAAACGCGCAGGCGTGAGCGCGGGTGCCAATATAAGACGTTCATGGAGTTTTCGCAGTCCATTCTCGATTTGCGTCGATCGCCGTACGCTGCCGCTCGAAAAACGGCGTCGTCGTTCTCCGACGCGGGGTTTCCCGATCTGCCAAGTTGATAGCGGCCGCCCGCCACGATATCTTCCGGTGGCTGGGGGAACCCAGTGAGTCATCCAAGCGCCTATGGGCACCGACCTTCATGGACCGACGATCCTTCCTGAGCACCGCGCTCTTCGGCACCGGCGCGCTGCTCGCTCGACGCACATGCGCGGCGGCGGATCATCCACCCGTTGAATCAGACCTCCGTATTACGCGCATCCGTATCTACGAGCCGCCCAACCTCAACCGAACGTTCAACCAGAGCAACCGGGTGGTCGTCGTCG
This sequence comes from uncultured Rhodothermales bacterium, assembly GCA_964640145.1. Classification (GTDB taxonomy): domain Bacteria; phylum Bacteroidota; class Rhodothermia; order Rhodothermales; family VXPQ01; genus CAZXHQ01. The sequence goes on from CAZXHQ010000241.1 coordinate 5,409, forward strand.
AAACCGATGGGGGCATCAGGGGCATCGGCGAGGGCGGCACGCCCGACGTGATCTCCCAGCCGGCGGCGCAGCTCATCGGGCACGATCCCTTCCGCACCGAACACCTCTGGCAGCTCATGTACCGCGGCTGGTTTTATCCGCCCGGCCTCGAGAAGCAGCACGCCATCGGGGCTCTCGACATGGCCCTGTGGGACATCAAGGCGCAGGCGCTCGGCGTGCCCGTCTACGAGCTGCTCGGCGGACTCACCCGCGACTACCTGGAGTGCTATTCGACCGGCTTCCCCTGGCAGGGCGACCTCGAAGCAACGGCGCGCGCCTGCATGGACGCCGGCTTCTATGCGTACCGCATCACACCCGACAACCCCCGAGGCGACAGCACGTTCGACCCCAACGACGCGATGGCCTACCACCTCGAGCGCTGCGAGGCCGTCCGCCGCGGCGTCGGCGCGGACGGACACTGGTGTATCGACTTCCACACCCGTTTCCAGCTCCCGCAGGCCGTGCGGCTCAGCACGTTGATCGAGGACCTGGAGCCGTTCTTCGTAGAGGACCTCGTGAGATCGGAGAACAAAGACGTCTATCATCAGGTGCGCCGAAAGGTCGACGTCCCGATCGCCGTGGGCGAACACTACGGCGACCGGTGGACGGTCAACGAACTCGTCGAGGAGCATCTGATCGACTACTCGCGCGTCACGCTGCCGAATGCCGGCGGCAT
>CAZXHQ010000242.1:0-6101 GCA_964640145.1 uncultured Rhodothermales bacterium
GCACCGGCGTCCTCATTCCATCCTTCGCAAGAGGCGGGAAAAGCACAGCCGTCCTCTTGCGTCCTTCCTCTGTCATGATGACGCTTCCGATCTTCCCCCTCGATCGTAGATAACGCGCTTCGCGTGAAGTCGGCCCAGGCGATGGTGCTTCCACGCGCGAATCACAGGATCCTGATCGAAGTTATGGTGCTTCCACGCGCGCCCGCTTTCCGGAACGGAAACGTCTTTCCGGCCGAACGGAAACCCTCCGCGTAACCATTCATCCCTTGCACGGTCCGCCCTGCGGCGGCCACTGAAGGCGCGGCGGGCGAAGGTATGCCCGGAGGGGACCGTCGGAGGCGCGGCGGGCGCTGACATGCCCGAAGGGCCACCGTCGGAGGCGTAGCCGGCGATCGCATGTCCGAAGGGCGACCGTCGGAGGCATAGCCGGCGGGGCGTGCCGCGCAGGCCTCGCGATCCCCCGCTCGTGCGACGATCGGTCAGCGCCGTCGTAGAAGTGCGCCTGCTGGTTTAAGGACGGCCCAGGGAAGGTGGATCTCGCCGGTCGACGTCGCGCGGGTATTCGCGACGGCCGCAGATGTTCGCGCCGCCGCCCGAGCGTGAAGACGATCGGACGGCCGCCCCGGACCGCCGACGATCGCACCGCCCTACAAAGCGCAGACGATCCCGACGCCGGCGCGAGGCCGCAGACCATCGCACCGCCAATTCAGACCGGGGACGATCGCGACCTCGCCCCAGACGGCAGAGGACCGCCACGCCCGCTCCAGGCCCCGGACGACCACGACGCCGCCTCCAGACGGCGGAGGACCGCCACGCCCGCACCAGGGCGCAGCCGACCTCGATGACCACCCCAGACCGAAACGACCGCCCCAGACCGCGGACGACCGTCCTAGAAGACGACCGCCCGAGCTCCCCATCCCCAGAAATCTTTTTCGGCTCGTGCGAACAGGCTATCCGGGCGTTCGTACAGAAAGATTCATCGCAACCATCCCACGCCGTCATGAAGTTCCACCATCCCCCGTCCCTCATCGTATTCATCGCCGCCGCCCTGGTCTCCGCATGCGCGACGACCAATCCGGCCGGCGTCACCCGGACCGCCGAGATCGAGCAGGTGCCGAACCGGCCCATTCCGTGGGAGGTGACGCCTCCGCCGGACTTCCGGGAGGCGCTGCGCAGCGGCACGCGGTCATCCTCCGGGGAGCCGGGCGTCAACTACTGGATGCAGGAGGCTTCCTATGAGATCGACGCCCGCGTCTATCCGATCGCGAAACGGCTGGAGGGCCGGGCGCGGATCGCGTATACCAACCATTCGCCCGATACGCTCGAGCAGCTCCACATGGAGCTTTCGCAGAACATCCACATGGGCAGCGTCGTGCGTCACGAGCCGGCCGAGGTCACGGATGGTGCGACCGTCAGCCGGGTGACCGTCGGCGGAGAGGAGCTCTCGCCGGCTCCGCTCGCGGCCGCGGACGCGCCGCAGTTCGACGTCGACGGCACGCGGTTCGTGCTCACGCCCGGCCGCCCCGTGGCGCCGGGCGAGACCGCCGAGATCGAGGTCGACTGGTCGTTCGACATCGCGCAGGCGGGCGCGGGCGGGCGCATGGGATACAGCGAGGACAATCTGCTCTATCTGGCCTACTGGTACCCCGTCATGTCCGTCTACGACGACGTGATCGGCTGGCATACGGAGCCCTTCACGGGCAAGTCGGAGTTCTACCACGGCTTCGCGGATTACGACCTCACGCTGGAGGTCCCGGAAGGATGGATCGTCGCCTCCACCGGAACGCTCCAAAACGCGGAGGAGGTGCTGGCGCCCCACATCCTGGAGCGCATGGAGGAGGCCTATTCGAGCGACGGCACGGTGCGCATCGTGGGTCCGGAGGACTTCGGCGAGGCGGCCACGGCGGAGACGAACGACGGACTGCTGCACTGGCATTTCACGGCCGAGAACGTGCGCGACGTGGCCTTCAGCGCCACGCGGGCCTCGATCTGGGAGGCGGGCCGCGCGGCCGTCGGCGACCGCGACGGAGACGGCCAGCTCGACTACACGAACGTCAACACGTTCTACCGCGAGCGAGCGCCGCGGTGGGAGAACGTCACCGAGTACCAGCAGCATGCCATCACGTTTCATTCGCAGAACACGGGTTTGGCCTACCCCTGGCCGCACATGACGGCCGTGGAGGGCTCGGACATCATCGGCGGCGGGATGGAGTACCCCATGATGACGCTGATGGGCGACTACAACGAGGCGGGCGACACGGCCCTCTACAACGTGACGGCCCACGAGCTCGCGCACATGTGGATCCCCATGGTCGTCAGCACGAACGAGCGGCGCTACAGCTGGATCGACGAGGGCTTCACGACCTTCAACGAGAACGAGGCCCGCACGGACTACTTCCCGGGGGAGAACCACCATCTGCCCGACCAGCGGCTCTACGCCGCCGTGGCCCAGCAGGAGCTCGTCGAGGAGATCATGCGGCCGTCCGCCCACCATTCCAGCGAGATCTCCTTCGGCATCGCCTCCTACATGAAGCCCGCGGCCGTGCTCGTGGCGCTGCGCGGCGTCCTGGGCGACGACCTCTTCGACGAGGCCTACCGCACGTTCGTCGACGAGTGGGCCTACAAGCATCCCTATCCCTGGGACCTCTTCAACACCTTCGAGCGCGTGTCGGGGCGCGACCTCGACTGGTTCTGGCGCTCCTGGTACTACGAGCCGTGGACGCTGGACCAGGCCATCGCCGACGTGAGCGTCGACGGCGACGAGACGACGATCACCATTCGCGACGAGGGGCTCGTTCCGATGCCGGTATTGCTCGGGATCGAGCTGGAGTCGGGAGAGGTGCTGGGGCGGCGCATCCCCGTAACGTCCTGGCTCCAGGGCGCGACGACGGCGTCGTTCGCGCTCTCGACGGACAGTCCGGTCGTCCGCGTGGCCATCGATCCGCAGAACGTCTTTCCGGACGTGGACCTGTCGGACAACGACTGGTACCGCGACCCGGCCCCGATGGGGAGCAATTAAGGCCCCGCGGGCGCGCGTGTGGTCTCGCGCACCGAACGCTGGATTTAGCCAGGGCATTCTGCAGAATCTCGCGCACCGAGCGCTGGCTTAAGCCAGCGCATCCCGCAGAATCTCCGCCGGATGCCGCGCACGGCGTCCGGTCGTATCGAAGATCTGCGCGCGGCACGACGTGCCGGCGGCGGCGATGAGCGTATGCTCGCCGGCGGCGCGCACGGCCGGCGCCAGGCGCCGCTCGGCCATGGCGATGGAGACGTCGTAGTGCTCGGCCTCGTAGCCGAAGGCCCCCGCCATGCCGCAGCAGCCCGAATCGACGGCGCGCACGGCGTAGTTCGGCGGCAGCGACAGGCACGCTTCCGAGGGCCCGTTGCCGACCAGCGCCTTCTGATGGCAGTGGCCGTGCAGCAGCACCTCCCGCCGCTCGTCGGTCCACCGCACGTGCTCGAGGCCCTGCGTCGCTGCGAGGCGGGCGACGAATTCCTCGAAGGTGACGGCCTTCTCGCCGACCTCGACGGCCCGCTCGTCGCCCGGAAGCAGCGAGAGCGCCTCGTCCCGGAAGGTGAGGATGCAGCTCGGCTCCAGGCCGACGACGGGCACGCCCTGCTCCGCGTAGGCGTGCAGTCCCTCCACCGCCTGGAGCGCCTGTTCGCGAGCCTCCCGGATGAGGCCCTTGGAGATGAGGGGCCGGCCGCAGCACAGCCCGGCGGCGGCGGCGTGGACGGTGAAGCCGATGCGGCTCAGAAATTCGGCGGCGGCCCGGGCCGTCTCCGGATGGTGGAAGTTGTTGAAGGTGTCGGCGAAGAGCAGCACCGGCGGGCCCCCGGCGGGCCATTCCCTGCGCTCGAACCAGGTCGTGAACGGCTCCGGGGCGAACTCGGGCAGCGCGCGGTCGGCGGCGATGCCCATGGTCGCAGCCAACAGGCGGCGGACGCTCTTGCGCCGGTTCATCCAGTTGGCCGTGCGCGCGGTGACGGGGTTCATCCGCCGCGCGATCCGGGGCATGCGGGCGAAGAGCCGGGCGCGCAGCGGCAGGCCGTGCTCCTGCCAGTACTTGCTGAGCCACTCCGTCTTGATCTTCGCCATGTCCACGTTCGAGGGGCACTCCGTCTTGCAGCCCTTGCACTGGATGCACAGGTCCATGACCTCGTACATGCGCTCGCCGGTCAGCTCCTCCGGCGGCAGCCCGCCCGACATGGCCTCGCGGAGGGCGTTGGCGCGGCCCCGGGTGGAGTCCTCTTCCTCGCGGGTCACCATGAAGCTGGGGCACATGGTCCCGCTCTCCAGCTTGCGGCAGGCGCCGTTTCCGTTGCACAGCTCCACGGCCCGCTGAAAACCGCCCTGGCGCGAGAAATCGAGCTCCTCGACGACCGGGATGGTCTCGTAGCCGGGTCCCATGCGCAGATTTTCCGTCATGGGAGGCGTGTCGACGATCTTGTTCGGATTGAGCCGACCGTGCGGATCGAAGATGGCCTTCGTCTCCCGGTAGACGCGGTAGAGCTCCGGGCCGACCAGCGGCTCGAGCAGCCAGCCGCGCACCAGGCCGTCGCCGTGCTCCGACGAGACGGTCCCGCCGAACTTTCGGACGAGCTCCATCGACCCGTAGGCCACCTCCCGCATCCTGGCCACCTCGGCCGCATCCTTCGTATTAATGAACGGGCGAATGTGGAGCGTCCCCGCGGAGGCGTGGGCGTAGACGACCGTGCGGATGCCGTCGAGCACCTCGAAAAGCTCGTCGACGTAGTCGGGGAGGTGTTCGACGGGCACGGACGCGTCTTCGATGAAGGCCACGGGCTTGTGGTCGCCCTCGACGCCCATGATGAGGCCGAGGCCCTCCTTCCGAACGGTCCACACGTTGTTGATCTCCTCGGGCGTCCGCGCCGGCACGACGACGTAGCCTTCGCCCGCGGCGCCGAGGGCCCGGCGGAGGTCCGCCAGGCGCGCGTTCAGTTCGTGGAGGCTCTCGCCGTAGTACTCCGTGATGAGCACCGCGGCGGGATCGCCTTCGATGAAGGTGAGCCGGTGCGCGTAGCCCGGCGCGCGCCGGGTCTGCTCGATGGCGATGCCGTCGAAGAGCTCGACGGCGGACGGTCCGGTCTTCAGAATGGTCGAGACGGACTCGAGGGCCTCGCGGAGCGAATCGTAGTGGACGACGCCCAGCGCCGTCGCCCTGGGGCGCTCGACCACCGACAGCTTGACTTCGGTCGTCACCGCCAGCGTGCCCTCGCTGCCGCAGAGCAGCCGGGCGGGGTTGCGCGCCTCCTCCTCGAGCAGGCGCTCGAGCCGATAGCCGCTGTTGCGCCGCCAGTGCCGGGGCGTATCCCGCTCGATGGTGTCCGCATCGGCCTTCAGCAGCTCGTCCAGCCCTCGGTAGACCGCTCCTTCTCGGCCGCCGCGACGGAGGCGCTCACGCCAGCCGTCGGCGTCGACCTCCCCGAAGCGCGCGGGCGAGCCGTCGTCGAGGAAAACGTCCATCTCGAGGACGTGGTCTACCGTGTTTCCGTAGAGGATGGAGTGCGTCCCGGTCGCGTTGTTGCCCACCATGCCGCCGAGCGTCGCGCGGTTGCTGCTCGCCGGATCCGGGCCCACCATGAGGCCGCGCGGAGCGAGCTCTGCATTGAGCCGGTCGAGCACGAGTCCGGGCTGCACGCGCACCCAGCGCTCCTCCTCGTCGACTTCCAGCAGTCCGTCGAGGTGCTTCGTGAAATCGACGACGAGCGCGTGGCCCACCGTCTGTCCGGCCAGCGACGACCCGCCGCCCCGCGGCAGCACGGGAAGGCGGAAGCGCGCGGCCTCCTCGAGCGCGGCCTGCACGTCGTCGACGGTCCTCGGGATGAGCACGGCCTCCGGCCGCATCCGGTACAGGCTGGCATCGGTGGCGTAGAGAGCGCGCGTCATGTCGTCCACCCGCACGTCCCCTTCGATGCGCGGCTGGAGCGCGTTCTCGAACGCCCGTAGTCTGTCGTTCATCTACGACTGGCGATTAGAGTTCGACGGCCTCGCCGTTTCCGGGGATGACGACGTTCACGTCCGGATAGAAGAAACGGATGTTGTCGGCCATCCACCGCTTGGCCTCCGCCTCGCCGTG
>CAZXHQ010000243.1:0-6088 GCA_964640145.1 uncultured Rhodothermales bacterium
AGGGCTGTCTCGAAATCCGGGATGTTCGGGCTCGGCGCGATCCAGGGGAGGCCCGTCTCGGGCCAGAGCATTTCGCGCTGCCAGCCCTCCATCGAGACCACATCCAGCTCGAGCTCCGCAAGCCCTTCCATCATCTGCTCCCCCCGGATCATCAGCGCCAGCTCGCCCACCGTCAGCCCGTGCGTCATGGGGATCGGATACTGACCGACGAACGACTCCTGGCCCGGCTCCAGCACGAATCCGGACACGCCGTTACCGCCGAGGGGATTGGGACGGTCGAGCACGATGAAGGGGATCCCGTTTTCCGCAGCGGCCTGCATCGCCAGACCCATCGTCGAGATGTACGTGTAGAAGCGCGCACCCACGTCCTGGATGTCGAAGACGAGCACGTCGACGTCGTCGAGCATGGTCGATGTGGGCTTGCGCGTGCTGCCGTAGAGGCTGTAGATGGGCACGCCCGTGCGTGCGTCCCGGCCGTCTTCGATCACCTCTCCGGCATCGGCGTCGCCGCGGAGGCCGTGCTCGGGTCCGAATAAGGCGGTCAGCTCCACGTTCGGAGCGCGGGCGATCACGTCGATCAGATGAGCCGTGTCGACGCGCGCGGTATGATTCACGATGAGCCCGACCCGGCGCTCTTCGAGCTGGTCGAAACCGCGGTCGGCCAGCATCTCTGCGCCCGTACGCACGACGGCCCGAGTCGTGTCGACGGCGCGAGGTCCGTCACCGGCCGCGCCCGCGGGCGGCGTGCGCGGAGCGTCCCCGCATCCGGCGCTCGCAAGAAGGCTCAAGACCAGCAGAAGCGGCCACCTACCGGCCGTTCGCGACGATCTCGTGCTCGGGAAAGAAATAGTTGGATTCCAGCTTTCCATTTGCGACGGAGTCCGATCCGTGAATGATGTTCTGTCCCACGTTGTCCGCGAAGTCACGACGGATGGAGCCTTCGTCCGCCTCCTCAGGATTCGTCGCCCCGATAAGGTTGCGAAAATCCTCTACGGCGTTCTCTTTCTCGAGAACCATGGGCACGCAGGGGCCGCTGGACATGAAGTCGGTCAGCTCCTCGAAGAACGGACGGCCGCGGTGTATGTCGTAGAAGCCCTCGGCTTCCGCCTTCGAAAGCTTTTTCATCCGAAGAGCTCGGATGTTGAAACCCGCCTCCTGGATCCGGCGGGTAACCTCGCCGATCAGGTTCTTGCGGACGCAGTCGGGCTTGAGGATAGCGAGTGTACGCTCCATTGTCAGATGTATTTGTCGATAGCTACCTGATGATACGGCGTGCGGGCGGATGAGAGGCCCGACCCCCGTGGGTTCCGGGGACGGCGTATGCCTGAGTGCAACGGAACGGCCTGGATGGTGCGGAACGGCCAGGATGCAACGGCACGGCTCCGACGCCGCAGAGCGGCGGACGCTAGACGTGGCGCTCGGCGTGGTAGGACGAGCGGACGAGCGGGCCGCTCTCCACGTGATCGATGCCCCTGGCCTCTCCGACTTCCTTATACCACTGGAACGTGTCGGGATGGACGAACTCCTCGACGGGAAGGTGCATGCGCGTCGGCTGCAAATACTGCCCGATGGTCATCACATCGACCCCCGTCTCGACGAAATCGTCCATGAGCGTGAGCACTTCTTCCTTTCGCTCGCCGAGGCCTACCATGATGCCGCTCTTGGTCCGAAGCCCTTGCTCCCTGGATCGGCGCAGCACTTCGAGCGAGCGGCGGTAGTCGGCCTGGGGGCGCACCCGGCGATACAGGCGCGGGACGGTCTCCACGTTATGGTTCAAGATATCCGGGCGAGCATCGATCACGATCTGCAGTGCATCCCAGACACCGCGAAAGTCGGGAATCAAGACCTCGATCGTGCACCCCTCCCGCACCTTGCGAATCATTCGGATCGTCTCTGCGAAGATGGGAGCACCGCCGTCATCGCGCTCGTCGCGGTTGACGCTGGTGACGACGGCGTGGTTGAGCTCCATCAGTCGCACGGCATCGGCCACGCGGTTCGGCTCGTCCCAGTCGAGGCCTTCGTCCGGGCGGCCCGTCATCACGGCGCAGAAGCCGCACGAGCGCGTGCAGACGTTGCCGAGGATCATGAAGGTCGCGGTACCGGCGCTCCAGCATTCGCCCATGTTCGGGCAGCGGGCGCTCTGGCAGACGGTATGAAGGTCGTGGTCGTCGATGATGTTCGACACCTTCTTGAAGGTCGGCCCGTAGGGAAGCTTCACGCGAAGCCAGTCGGGCCGGCTGCCTCGTGCGTTGGATGCCGCCGGCTGCTCGACGACCGGGAGCTCGAACATGCCGGGATCGCCGTCCCCTCCGGCTGCGAGCGGCTCCTTCTTGACGCGCCCCAGCTCGACCTCGCCCGGGACTCTGGGATTTGGTTTTCTATCGGCCATGAAGGGATGTCGGTCGGATCGTATTTGCGTGGTCGCCCACGGCGAATGGGCGGTCGCCCACGCCGTTCGTGAGCCGGCGGAGAGCGACGCCGTCAGCATCTCGTCAGCATTTCACAGTACGGTCCGGAGCATCATCGGATCCCCCATGGGCTCCGATGACGGCCGCCTGTGCAGGTACGGTGGACGTTCGCGCGCGCTGAAGGAGTGAGGAGCTTCCAGGGCGGCCCCCGCCGAGCGTGGGCGGCAACCGAGCGGGTCGCGGTCGTCGGCCGACGTCTCGCGGCGGCCGGAGCGTCGTCGAGCTGGTCGACTGGGTCGGCGGCTGACGCAGCTGCCTGTCTGCCGGAATGGCCGGTCCAGCGGCCGCTCAACGTGTCGCGGCTACCGGCCTACCCAGCCTGCCGGATCGCCCCACTGATACAATTCGCATCCGCTCCACAGGATATCCGGCACTGCGTTCCTAACTTGGAAGCGCTTTTTGTCCTCTTCGCCACCTCGCTGGATCCTCCGCGGGCCGACGTCATGTAAGCATGCGCGGCGCAGTGCGTTCGCCTATCTGAATTAGAACATTCCCTACCACGTAAATGGATGCCGCCATTTCGGACCATGTGAGGCCCGGCCAGGTGAAGGAGCTGCTCTCGAAGCATCTGCTCACGCGCGGGATGATGCCGTTGGTGCTCGACATGAAGCGGAGCCGCGGCGTCCACCTCTACGACCAGGAGACCGGGACGCGGTATCTGGATTTCTTCGGGTTCTACGCCTCGAGCGCGATCGGTATGAACCATCCGGCGCTCGTGAACGACGAGGACTTCAAGCACCGCCTCCTGGAGGCCGCCGTCAACAAGATCACCAATTCGGACATCGCCACGGTGCACGGGGCCCGCTTCGTGAACACCTTCAGCAGGGTCGCGATTCCGGACTACCTGCCGTATGCCTTCTTCATCTCGGGGGGAGCCCTGGCCGTAGAGAATGCGCTCAAGGCGGCATTCGACTGGAAGGTCCGGAAGAATCTGACGAAAGGCTATCGGCGCGAGCGGGGCCGGCAGGTTCTCCACTTCGATCAAGCCTTCCACGGCCGAAGCGGCTATACACTGTCGCTCACCAACACGGCCGATATGCGTAAGACGCAGTACTACCCCAAATTCGACTGGCCGCGGGTCATGAACCCGAAAATCCTCTACCCGCTGGAGGATCGCCTGGAGGAGATCGAGCGCGCCGAGGAGACGGCGATCAGGCAGGCTAAAATGCACTTCTACGAGCGAGAAGACGACATTGCGGCGGTGATCATCGAGCCGATCCAGGGAGAAGGCGGCGACAATCACTTCCGCCCGGAGTTTTTGCTCCGACTGAAGGCTCTCGCGCACGAGAACGACGCGCTCCTTGTTTTCGACGAGGTGCAGTCCGGCGTCGGAATTACCGGCCGCTTCTGGGCCCACGAGTCGCTGGGTGTGGAGCCCGACATGCTCGCCTTCGGCAAGAAGACGCAGGTGTGCGGGGTCCTGGCGGGACGAAGGCTCGATGAGGTGGAGGGACACGTCTTTCAGACGCCCAGTCGCATCAACTCGACGTGGGGCGGCAATCTCGTGGACATGGTCCGATTCGACCGAATTCTCGAGGTGATCGAAGACGAGCACATCATTGAAGGCGTCGAGGACGTGGGGAGCCACCTCCTCATGCGCCTCCGCGAGCTGGCCGGCGACCATCCGGCGATCGAAAGCGTACGGGGCCGCGGCCTCATGTGCGCCTTCGATCTGCCGGACAACACCTTTCGGGATGCCGTCATAGAGCGCTGCTTCCAGAACGGTCTGATCATCCTGGGCTGCGGTCGCCGCTCCGTCCGTTTCCGCAGCCCTCTTATCATCACCAAGGACGACATCGAGCGGGGCGTGTCCATCATCGACGCCGCCGTTTCTGCGGTCGAGAAGGAAGACCGGCCGTTCCCGACGTCGTCCATGCACGAGCAGCTGCGAGATTCGTTGCGGGAAGAGTAAGGCCGTTCGGCGATTCCACGACGTGGTCGAAAGGGAGAATTTCTGCCATTCGGACTGCGAATTCGTGTCCGGCCTGCGAATGCATGTCCAGCTGGGTGTGCATGTCCACGTGGGTGTGCATGTCCAGCGGAATTGATGTACTTAGAACCAGCGATACGAGCGGATGGCGACGAAAATCGACAGGCCGGTGGCCATCCCGGCCTCGGGAAGCAAGGTGATCGAGGAATTTGTCGGTCGGGCGCGGACCGAGAGCGACGCGTTCAGCGTGGCCCATATGATTGCCCCGCCCGGATGGACGGAGCCTTTTCAGCGACCGGAGTTCGACGAGGTGACGATCGTAACGGAGGGTCGCGTGCAGGTCGAGCACGGCGACAAGAAGGACGTCGTCGCCGCCGGGGAGGTCATCCTGGTGTCGTCTGGAGAGAGGATCCGCTATTCGAATCCCTTCGATGAATCGGCCGAGTACTGGGCCGTCTGCGTCCCCGCCTTCGATCCCGAGGCGGTGCATCGGGAGGAGTAGCGTCTCGGAGGACGCCGCGCGGCGTGCTGCATATGACCGCACGGGCCGCTGGGGCACGGTGAATCGCACCGCGGCCGAAGGCGTTTCCGGAACGGAAACGACTTTCCGGACGGCCGGAAAACGTCCGCGTAACAATTCAGCCGTTCCGTGGGCGCGCCATCTGCCAGCTGCACTCCTGGCTATCATCTTTGTGCGGTCGTCTCCGAACGGCCGTCCGCGAACGGTCTTTGGCCGGCTTCGACTGCCCGGCACGGGGCCGCGCCGTCGCTCAGACGTCGCCAGCTTCGCGCCCCGCACCGTGGACCCGCTGCCCCACCTCGCCGGCCGTCGCCCCGCCTTTCGAGGCCCGGCTTAACCGTCTCCCGGTTCGGCGCCGTCTCCTGCCTCACCGCCCGGCACCTGTCCGTTCTCGGCGACGCCGCCGTCGGTGGGCAGCTCATCGACGAGCTCGCCCTCGTCGTCCTCTACGACGAGCCGGGTGACGTCCGCGATGGCGTCGTCTTTTTTCAGGTTGATCAGCCGGACGCCCTGCGTGTTGCGACCGAGGGTCGAGATCCCTCCGACGTTCATGCGGATCATCAGACCGTTCTGCGTCACGATCATCAGGTCGTCCGTGTCGAGGACGCCTTTGACGGCGACGAGCCGGCCCGTCCGCTCGGTGGTCTTGATCGTGATGATGCCCTTTCCGCCGCGGGACTGGACGCGGTATTCGTCGAGCTTGCTGCGCTTTCCGAAGCCGCGCGAGCTGATGGAGAGCACCTCGCGCTCCCCATCCTCGAACACGACCATGCCGACCACCTCTTCGTCCTCTCCGAGCGAAATGCCGCGCACGCCGCGCGTGTTGCGCCCCATGGGACGGGCATCTTCCTCCCTAAAGCGAACCGACTTTCCGCTCGATGAGGCGATCAGGACGTCGGCATCCCCACTGGTGAGCTGCGCCTCGATGAGCTCGTCTCCGTCGACGACGGAGATCGCGATGATGCCGTCGACGCGCGGGCGGCTGAAGGCCTCCAGGGGCGTTTTTTTGACCTGCCCCTTGCGGGTGGCCATCAGCACGTAATGCGTGTTGAGAAATTCCTCGTCCGTGAAATCTTCCTTCGAAAGATTCAGCACGGCCCGAACCCGGTCGTCCGGTTCGATCTGAATGAGGTTCCGGATGGACCGGCCTTTGGCGATGCGCGAGCCCTC
>CAZXHQ010000244.1:0-6085 GCA_964640145.1 uncultured Rhodothermales bacterium
CCATGCGAAAGCTGACGTCGTTCACGCTGGTCCTGCTCGCGATGGTGACGTGCATCGGCTGCGACCAGATCACAAAGGATTTCGCGCGAGAGAACCTCACGTACGGGTCGCGCCTGACGGTGGTCGATGATCTCGTCCACCTCATCTATGCCGAGAACGCAGGCATTGCCTTCGGGATCGGCGCTCGCCTGCCCGATCAGGTGCGCTTCTGGCTGTTCGTCGTCGGAATCGTAGGCGTGCTGGTGATGATCGGGGCCGTAGCCTACGTACGCCGGGAGCGTGGTGCTACGTTTATTGGCGCCATCACGCTCATCCTCGCCGGAGGCGCAAGTAACCTGATCGACCGCGTTCTGAACGACGGCCACGTGGTGGATTTCGTCGTCCTCGACGTGGGCGGGTTGCGAACGATCATCTTCAACCTGGCAGACGTTCTCGTTCTCTGCGGTGCAGCGCTGCTCATAGCAAGCGCGCTCCATTCCGCCTACGAAACGGGACGGCAGAAGCCGCGCGGGTCGACCGTGGCAAGAGGTGAACAGATTGACTAGCTGCGAAAGCCGACGTGCGTACGTTACCTGACCTGTTTTCGAATAACGAGGCGTGGGCCCGGCGGGTCGAGCGGGAGAACCCCGGCTTTTTTGCGGAGCTGGCGCGGGATCAGGGGCCCAGGTACCTGTGGATCGGATGTTCAGACAGCCGCGTTCCCGCGAATCAGATCGTCGATCTGTCTCCCGGCGACATGTTCGTGCATCGAAACATCGCGAATCTCGTCATCCACACGGACATGAACTGCCTGTCGGTGCTTCAGTACGCCGTGGAGGTGCTGCAGGTAGAGCACGTTATCGTCTGCGGACATTATGGATGCGGAGGCGTGCGAGCGGCGCTGGACGACAAACGGCTCGGAATGATCGACAACTGGCTCCGCGCCATTCAGGAGCTGATGCTCCGGCACCGCGAGTTGCTGCAGGCCGCGGGGGATCCGGATGCCAGAGCCGGTCGCCTCAGCGAACTGAATGCCATCGAACAGGCTGCAAACGTGTGCCGGACGACCTTCGTCCAGGACGCGTGGAATCGCGGCCAGGACCTGTCCGTGCACGGATGGATCTACGATCTTCACGACGGGCGGCTGCACGATCTGGGATTCACGGTATCCTCCGGCGACGAGCTGGAGTCCATATGGAAGCGCGCGCTCGGAGACCTCGAAGCGGCAGGCCCGTAGACCATCACTTCGCGAATACGCTACCAAAGGCCCCCCGCGCGCCGCGCTCCGCGCGTTCCGCCTCCTCGTGAAAGATCAAGCCGGAAGGCGAACGTCCGGGTGGTCCGGAAACGGCTTGTAGACGACGAAGACGTGCCCGATGATCTGGACCAGGTAGGCCCCCTCTAACGCTTCCACCAGCTTTCGGGCCGTTTCGTCCGTGCTCAGCGGGGCCGCGTCCAGCACACGTATCTTGAGGAGCTCGCGCGTGTTGAGCGCCTCCCGCGCTGCTACGATCGTGGAGGCGCTCACCCCGTCCTTACCGATGTGCACCACGGGGTTGAGCGGATGCGCGAGCGAGCGAAGGTGCGCCCTCTGTTTTGAGGTGAGTGTGTCGATGGCGTCGACCTGGATTCTTCGATTCTGATTCGGCAGCCTGCAAGCCGCGATGCCTAGAACCGACCCCAATCGTGCGGCCTTGTTCCGCCGTGCGAGCGGGAGCAGGAAGGGCGCTGCCCGCCGAGGCCGGGAAAGAAGCGAGAAGGGCCCCCCTGGGCCCTTGCCATGATGCAGCGCCACCCGTACCATAGACCAAGTCCCGTTCCATCGATCCAGCCTGCCAGACCATCGTGGCGCGAGTAGCGTTCCCCTATCAACCGGCTGTGCGGCGACTGCTCGCCGTCGCATTCCTGGCCGCCGGCCTGCTGTGGACCATCCCTGCTCACGGGCAGGGCGGCACCATCTATAAAGTATTCTATTTGGGCGGCCAGTCCAACATGGAAGGCTTCGGCTACGTCGACGAGCTGCCGGACTCGCTGCGGAGTCCCATGCCTGAGGTGCGCATCTTTCACGGCAATACGGGGGCGGACGGCGATCCCGTAGATGGGCGGGGCATCTGGGCGCCGCTGCGGCCCGGCCACGGCCACGGATTTTCGTCGGATGGGCAGGACAACGCCTACTCGGATCGATTCGGCGTGGAGCTCTCCTTCGCCGCGCGTCTGCGCGAGCACCTTGCGACCGACCGCATTGCGCTCATCAAGTACGCGCGGGGCGGGACCTCCATCGACACCATGGCGTCCGGAAACGGATCCTGGGATCCGGACTACTCCACCGGAAACGGGGTCAATCAATACGATCATTTCCTGGCGACGCTTCGCCATGCATTCTCCGTCGCCGATGTCGATGGGGACGGCTTGTACGATACGCTCGTCCCGGCCGGCATCGTTTGGATGCAGGGAGAGACGGATGCCGGGCATTCTCGCGACGTCGCGGAGCGCTACGAAGCGAACCTGACGCGGCTGATGGAGCTGATGCGGGCCGCCATGCGCGTGGACGACCTTCCGGTGGTGATCGGTCGCATATCGGATTCGGGACGAGACGACGACGGCCTGGTCTGGGATTTCGGCGCGCTGGTGCGCGATGCTCAGACCGATTTCGTAGGCAAAGACGGGCGCGCCGCCCTCGTTACGTCCACCGATGAATACGGATATTCGGACATGTGGCACTACAACACGCTGGGCTACGTCGATCTGGGGAGCAAATTCGCGGACGCATACGTGCGCATTCTCCATCGAAGACGGTGACCGGGCGCCATATGATGGACTACATCCAGACCCCTTTTGAGCTGCCTGCCGTCGACGCGAGCGATGCCGACGGGGTATACATCCCGCCCGATCCGGACGTTGCTTTCGAGGGATTCAGCCGCGAGGCGTTCGCCATTCTGGACCGTCTTCGCGCGCATCCTCATATCGAGCAGTACCGGAAGGACAGGCCGCATATTCGCAGGCACCTCAAGGATCCGTTCAAGAGGTACCGGGACGATCTGGTGGTCAACCTCGTACTGCCGAACCGCCTCAACCTCGAAACCGAGCGCAACGTCTTTTCACGCCTTCTGAAGAACGATTTCGGAGCGGGCGGCTGTCACCATCATTTCTGGCTGTCCTTCTATCGGCCGCCGCGAACGCGGTTGAAGGACATCCAGCTCGCGCACACCATCCATCCGGACGGCCTGCAGATTGCCGTTATTGCAAGAAAGCAAGCAAAAGAAGCATTTCAGACAGCCCGGGAGGCGATCGCTCGGCAGCCGGCGCGTTTTCTCGAGAGGGTGAATGGGCTCCTGGAGACGGGCGAGTACGTTTTCACGCTCCGTCGCAGACGCAACGACCGGGTCGTATATTCGGAGCGGCTCGAGGCCCTCCCGGAAGCAATGGAGAGCGCCGGGTCGTTTACCCTGTGCCGAACGCTGCCGCACGACGCCGTCATCCGCCGGCAGGGAGGTATTATGCGCACCGCACGTGAGACGGTCGCAGCGCTGTGGCCTTTTTATCAGTTTCTTTTACGTTGACGACGATTATGCGACGATCAATCCTTATGTCCGCCTTTCTGCTCTTCGGGACGCTCGCCTACGCACAGCAGCCGGGATTCAACTACGATGAGTCGAAGGTGCCCGACTACGAGCTGCCGGATCCTCTTCGCTTTGACGATGGGTCTCCGGTCGAGACACCGGCCGCATGGTGGGAGCAGCGGAGGCCGCAGATCCTGGCTCTCTTCGAGTCGGAAGTCTACGGCCGGGCTCCCGGGGCGCCGGCCGGAGTGCGAGTTGAGGTGACCTCGTCGGAACCGCATGCCCTCGGCGGGGCCGCAACGCGCAAAGAGGTATCCATCTTCTTCTCGGATGCCGACCGGCCTCGTCTCGACTTGCTGCTCTACGTCCCAAACGATCGCCAGGGGCCGGTACCTGCGTTCCTGGGGCTCAGCTTCTACGGAAACCATACGATTTACCCGGACGAGGCCATAACGATCTCGGATCAGTGGATGAGAGATTCGGAGAGTCTGGGCGTCGTGGATAACCGAGCCTCGGAGGCGGGACGGGGTCGGCGCGTGCAGCGCTGGCCGGTGGGTGCCATCATCGACCGCGGCTATGCGCTCGTTACGGCCTATTACGGCGATCTGGATCCGGACTACGATGACGGATTTCAGAACGGCGTCCATCCGCTTTTCTACGAGGACGGACAGACGGCACCCCGGCCGGACGAATGGGGATCGATCGCTGCGTGGGCATGGGGGCTCAGCCGCGCACTCGACTACCTGGAGACGGACCCGGACGTGGACGCCGACCGGGTCGCGGTGATGGGCCATTCGCGCATCGGGAAGGCCGCACTCTGGGCGGGCGCCCTCGATCAGCGATTCGCCCTCGTCATTTCCAACGATTCAGGCTGCGGGGGCGCTGCACTCTCGCGACGCCGCTTCGGCGAGACCGTGGCGCGGATCAATGAATCGTTCCCGCACTGGTTCGCCGACAACTTTACCAGATATAACGACAACGAAGACGCGCTACCCGTCGATCAGCACATGCTTCTCGGCCTCGTGGCGCCGCGCCCGCTTTACGTGGCCAGTGCGGCGGAGGATCTCTGGGCTGATCCTCGAGGTGAATTCCTGTCCGCCCTCCATGCCGACCCGGTCTATCGTCTTCTGGGAACGGAAGGACTGCCCGTCACCAGCATGCCCGACGTGCTGACGCCGGCGAAGGGGACGATCGGCTACCACGTGCGCACGGGCGGGCACGACGTGACCCTGTACGACTGGCAACAATTTCTCGACTTTGCTGATCGGCATCTGCGTGCGCCGTGAGATCTCCGCTGATGGATCCACGTACGAGCCCGGAGACCGAGACGCGGAACGGCGAAGACCACCTACAAGCAACCTCTCCATGAAGCTATCGAGACGAGAGTTCATACAGGTATCTGGGGCCGCAGCCGCGGTGTCGGCGGTGCGCATCCGCGATGCCCGGGGCGCCGAAAGAGCAGCCGTTCCCGCCGTCGTCGCATCGGGAAACGGCCTGCGCGGCGTCGAACGGGCCTATCGCCTCATGACGGAGGAGACGGCCGATCCGCTGGACGCCGCGATCGCAGGGGTGAACATCCAGGAGCTGGATCCGGAGGATCAGAGCGTCGGCCTGGGTGGGCTGCCGAACGAAAACGGTGTGGTGACGCTTGACGCCTCCTGCATGCACGGACCGTCGCGGCGTGCCGGCTCGGTCGGCGCCCTCGAAGATGTGGCCACGGCGTCTCTCGTCGCCAAGGCAGTCATGGATTACACGGATCACGTGATGCTGGTCGGCGAGGGCGCACGAGATTTCGCGATCAAAATGGGCTTCGAGCCCCGGAATCTTCTCACCGAGCAGAGCCGGAGAGACTGGCTTTCCTGGAAAAGCAGCCTGAACGAGGACGATAACTGGCTGGAATGGTCCGAAGCTGCAGCGAAGCATACGACCGGAACCATCAACATGTGCGCCGTCGACGCCGCCGGCGACGTCGGCTCGGTCACGTCCACGAGCGGGCTCGCCTGGAAGATTCCCGGTCGCGTCGGTGACAGTCCCATCGTCGGAGCCGGACAGTATTGCGACAACGATGTAGGGGCTGCCGGGGCTACCGGCAGGGGAGAAGCAGCCATCAAGGCATGCGGTTCCTTCCTCGTCGTCGAGCTCATGCGGAACGGGCGCGATCCCGCCGATGCCTGCATAGAGGCCCTTCGCCGCGCCGTCGCGATGACGGAGGACCGCTTGCTCGACGACCGCGGCCGGCCTCTTTTCGGTCTGAGCTTCTACGCCCTACACAAGGACGGCCGCTATGGGGCTGCGACCATGTACGAGGGTCCCGAGTATGCCGTCGCAAACGACGAAGGGGCGCGCCTTGAGCCAATGGCCTATCTGTACGCCGACTCCGAACGCCCGTCCTCCATGCGCTGATGCGCACTTCGGCTCCGAGTCCCATCTCCACGGAATGGATGCCTGCTTCGCGCAGATGAGTATCGCGTGGCAGCCGCCTGCCGGAGGTTCTGTCGCCCGCCTTGTAGAGGAGTCGAAGGCCTAACTGCCGACGGGATCTACGA
>CAZXHQ010000245.1:0-1265 GCA_964640145.1 uncultured Rhodothermales bacterium
GCTGGCGCTGCTCGCTGTAGACGATGCGCACCTCCAGGTCGACCGGTTCGATCCGGCCCGGCTTCGTGAAATTGCGTCCGGTAGGCGGCTCCGGAACGGTTGCCTCGCGCCGCAGCGCATCGGACCGCACGACGGCCACCGCGCGCACGGCCTGGCCTATCGTCTGACCGTCGACGGCGTAGTAGACGACGAGGCGCTCGGCGCGAACCGGCGCGGATTCCTCTCCCGGAGTGAGCGTAAATCTCGTGGTCGGGTAAGGCTGTTCGCCCGTAACCGCGAGCGTCCGCCGCCAGCTCTCGTGTTGGCCGATCCGGAAGCCGTCTGCTACGAGATGGACGGTTAGAAAGTAGGGCCCCCTCTGCTCCGGCGGCCGCTCGAGGGCGTCGCCGGTGATCTGCGGATCCGGGTCCTGTCGGAGGCCGACCACGACGTCGAAAGGTTCTCCTTCGACAGCCACTTCCGGCGCATCCAGACGCGGCCAGGCCTTGCGCGGCGGCTCCGCAGGCTGTGACGGCTCGTGCACGGGCTGCCGGCCGCCGCCGTTTCCCGCGTGGACGTCATCCGGGGGCTCCGCCATGGCCCATTCGACCTCCGCCTGATCACTCCCAGAGGCCTCGTACTCCTCATATCTTTCGGCGGTGTCCTCCCCTTCCGCGGCCTGTTCCTCCTCGCCTTCCGCGGCCTCGAGTGCCTCCTCGTCTCCGGCGGCCTCGAAGGCCCGGTCGCCCTCGTAGGCGTCACCGCCCTCGTCAGCCTCGACGGCCTCCTCGCCTTTCGCGGCCTCGTATGCCTCCTCGCCCTCGTCCCGCCCGGCAGCCTCGGATTCGTCGATAGACATCCCGTCGCTCTCGCGGTCCGCTTGGCGAGGCGACGGCCGCCCGCGAAAAATCGGCGGCTCACCGAAGTCCTGTTCGGGAGACGCGGAGGCAGCGTCAAAAAAGCGCGCGGCCGCTGGGTGGGTAAAGAACGTTCCGGCGAGTGCGACGTCGAGCGCTTCCGCATCGATCGATGGCGATACGTCGGCCGCCCGCCGGATGAGGAGAGCGAGCCCCTCCGAGATCGCGCGGAAATCTTCGTCGGATGCCGTAATGCGGTCGAGCCCGTCCCGGATGAGCGCGCGCAAGAACGCGCTTGCGGACGCCGTCAGATGGGCATTTGCCGGAACGCTCTCGGCAGCGTCCCGGTAGAGGCGCTCCTCGAGCCGATCCGAGAGCCGATCCGTCATGATCGTCGACGGGTTAACCAGGAAGAGAATGGAGGAGGGA
>CAZXHQ010000245.1:1365-4283 GCA_964640145.1 uncultured Rhodothermales bacterium
GAGCCGATCCGTCATGATCGTCGACGGGTTAACCAGGAAGAGAATGGAGGAGGGAATGACACAGGAAGATAACCGGCGGTGCCCCATCAGGCAAGGTGCCCGTGATGCCGGCAACCTACGACTCCGTCGGTCGAAAGAATGGTTGTGCACACGCGCAGAACACACGCGCAGAAATGGTCCCCTCCGGAACGAGCTGCCGTCCTTGCGGGGTTAGCAAGCGCTCCCGGAGACCGGAATGAGGACGCGTCGACCGAATTCGCCTCCAAGTACTCAGATTCATCGCAGTGAACGATGCACCGCGCCGCACTTCTACATCTCACATGCAGCTGCCTGCTCCTGTTTCTGGCGGGCTGCACGTCCCGGGAAGAACCGGTCTCTGCGGACGGTAGCGAGCCGCTTTTCGTCTCCCTGCCGCCCGGGCGGACGGGAATTGACTTCACGAACGTCCTGTCCGAGCAGCCGACGCCGCATCGCAATGAGCTGCTCTTCGAGTATTTCTCGAACGGCGCGGGCGTGGCCGTCGGAGACCTGAACGGCGACGGCCTGGACGACCTCTATTTCGCCGGAAATATGACCTACAACAGGCTGTATCTCAACGAGGGCGACCTCAGCTTCAAAGACGTCACGAATGAGGCCGGCGTCGCCGGACGTCGGGATACCTGGAAGACGGGCGTGGCGATGGGAGACGTCAACGGTGACGGCCTGCTCGACATCTACGTGTGCTACGCCGGCGACCTGCCGCTCGAGCGGCGCATCGACGAGCTCTACGTCAACCAGGGACCGGACGCCGACGGCATCCCCATCTTCGAAGAACAGGCCGCCGCGTACGGTCTGGTGAATCCGCACTCGAGCAGTCAGGCCTATTTCCTGGATTACGACCGCGACGGCGACCTCGACCTCTTCCTGCTTACCCACAACGTAAAGCCGATTTCTCGGCAGAACAGCGAGGTGACGCGGCAAGAGCTCGAGGAGGTCGATCCCGTCAGCGGCGTGCGATTGTATGAGAACGTGGGCGGCCGATTCGAAGACGTTACGTCGAACAGCGGTATCCGAAGTTCGCCGCTCACGTATGGGCTCGGTGCAGGAATTAGCGATCTCAATGGTGATGGATGGATGGACATATACGTGGGCAACGATTACTCGCCGCCCGACTACCTGTACCTCAATAAGGGGGATGGAACCTTCTCAAATGAGATAGAGAATCAGATCAGACATATCTCCCGCGCGTCGATGGGCGTCGACGTGGCAGACATCGACAACGACGGGCATCCGGACATCCTCGTTCTGGACATGCTCCCCCCCGATAATCGGCGGCAAAAACTGCTCTTTATTCCGAGCGATCGAGATGCGTTCGAAGAAGACGTACGATTGGGTTTCCATTACCAGTACATGCGCAATACGCTGCAGCTCAATAACGGGAACGGGACCTTCAGCGAAATTGGCCGGCTGGCCGGTGTCTCGTCGACCGACTGGAGCTGGAGCCCCCTCATTGCGGACTACGACAACGACGGATATAAAGACATCTATATAACGAACGGAATGCTGCACGATATAACGCATATAGATTTTCTCCTATTTAAGCAGAAGTATTCGGCCGACAGGAACTACGATCTCACGGTGGGGGACGTCGTCTACCTGATGGATATGATGCCGTCGACGGCGGTGAACAACTACGCATTTAAGAATCTCGGCAACCTCCGCTTCGAAGACGTCTCGAGCACGTGGGGCCTGGATGAAGCGACCATAAGTACCGGCGCTGCCTATGCGGACCTGGACAACGACGGTGATCTGGATCTGATCGTAAACAACATAAACGCGTCTGCCCGCATCCTGGAGAACGTCTCGACAGATGTGTCAGGTCGTGCCTATCTGCAGATCGAGCTGGAGGGCACCGGCCAAAATCGTCTCGGCATCGGCTCAAAGATTACGGCCTACGCCGGCGGCCGAATGCATGTCGTGGAGCAGATGCCCACGCGCGGATACCTGTCGAGCGTTTCTCCCGTGCTGCACGTCGGACTCGGACGAATGGACGCTGTCGATTCGCTGGTTGTGGACTGGCCGGACGGAAGACGTCAAACCCTTACCGACGTCGCGGCGAACCAGCGACTCGTCGTTCGGCAGGACGAGGCGGAGGAGGCGAAAACCGTTTCGAGGCCCACGCAACCTCTTCTCACCGAGGTGCCCTCGCCGCTGGATTTCGAACATCGGATGCCGGAAGGCATCGATGATTTCCGGCGCCAGCACCTGCTGCCCAACTCGAAGTCGTTCGTGGGGCCGCCGCTGGCACGCGCCGACGTCGACGGGGACGGCCTCGCCGACGTGTTTGTGGGCGGCGGAAGCGGTCAGGCCGGCCGGCTGTTCCTGCAACGGCCGGGCGGTTCGTTCGAACGGCTTCCGCAGCCCGCCTTCGAAGTCGATGCCGAGCGCGAAGACGCGGATGCGGTCTTTCTAGACGCGAACGACGACGGTCTGCCGGATCTCTACGTTGCCTCCGGTGGGTACGGCGCCTTCGCACCGGATGACCCCGACCTCCAGGATCGCCTCTACCTCAACGACGGCAACGGCCGTTTCACCGCGCAAGAGCAGGCCCTGCCGTCGATGCGCACGAGCACGGGCGCCGTGGCGGCGGCCGACCTCGACGGGGACGGCTCGACCGATCTGTTCGTGGGCGGATACGTCGTTCCGGGACGATATCCGGAAACGCCGCGAAGCTACCTGCTGATCAACGACGGAGACGGGCGGTTCGAGGATCGAACGGCCGACCTCGCCCCGCAGCTCGAGCGAATCGGGATGGTCAGCGATGCCGCCTGGAACGACCTGAACGGAGACGGCGCCGCCGAGCTCGTCGTCGTGGGAGCGTGGATGCCCATCACCGTTTTCAGCCACAGGGGCGGGAGGCTGATCGACAGCACCGCCGA
>CAZXHQ010000245.1:4383-6081 GCA_964640145.1 uncultured Rhodothermales bacterium
TTTCTCGGAACGGACGGCGGCACGTTCGAAAGGAAAGAGCTCCCCGTCCAGGCGCAGCTCGCCCCGGTATTTGCCGTTCACGCATCCGACATCGATGGAGACGGCCGCGACGACCTCCTCCTCGTCGGAAACATGAACGAAGCCCGCATTCGTCTGGGGAAGTACGACGCGAACTACGGCGTGCTGCTGCGCGGCGACGGGCAAGGTGGCTTCCGGTACGTCCCGCAGCGTCAGTCCGGACTCAGCTTGAAGGGGGACGTTCGCAGTATCCTGGTGATCGGCGACACGCTGCTGTTCGGCGTCAACCGACGACCGATGCGAGCCTATCGGGCGAAGTAATTGGAGCGTCACCCGGATTCCCATCGCGTCCTGTACGGCTGCCTCTCGGCTCGACAGCTACGGCTTGCTGAACGTTCGATAACGGGTAAGGCAAAGGGAAAGAATTTTGCCCTTCCATCCCGTGTTAATGGCTTGCTTTTCTGAGGCGGCGTGAATACTTAGCGCAGAGTAAGATAGTGTTCGTCAGGACCATGATGGCGAGGCACGGGATGCGAAGCCATTCACAAATCGGGACCGCCGCTACCTCTCGAGCTTTGAGATCGATACGCGGGAAGACGCTGGAAAGGCGACGACTTTCCGTTTTGCTCCATTCAGCAAAGTTCGCGTAAAACGCAACCTGAACATGCGAAAAGCTACTGGTACACCCTCAGTTTCACTTTTCCCGGGGCTGCTTTTCCGGCGTGTTGCTGCCTGCCGCGGCTGGCGTTCGGCGGTCCGTGCCGGCGCCCTTGTGACGGCCTTCTTCGTGTTGCTGGGCCTGGCGGCGCCGCAGGCTGCCGCGCAGGAGGAGCATCTTGTCTCAGGTCGCGTGGTTGACGCGGAGGACGGCGGCACGCTGCCCGGCGTGAACATCGTCATCAAGGGCACCCAGATCGGCACCGCGACCCGCTCGAACGGGACGTTCAGCCTGAGAGCTCCATCGCCTGACGATACACTCGCTATTTCGTACATAGGTTATCAGCAGGCAGAGATCCCGATCGAAGGTCGCGACAACATTGTCATTGCGCTCGAGCGTGGAGTTACGACGCTAGACGAGGTGGTCGTTACCGTCGCCTACGGGGAGCAGACGATCGCGACGATTACCGGCTCGGTGAGCCAGGTGTCCGGCGAGGACCTGGATGCCATCCCGACGACCAACCTCACCCAATCGCTGCAGGGGACGGTTCCGGGTATTATCGGCGTCAACACGAGCGGCCGCCCCGGCCGTGACAACTCAAATCTTCTAATCCGGGGCGTATCGACGCTCAACAACAATTCGCCGCTCATCGTGGTTGACGGCGTACCCGAACGTCAGGGAGGATTGGCCCGGCTAAATCCGGCCGACATCCAGAATATCTCAGTGCTGAAGGATGCCTCGGCGGCGATCTACGGGTCTCGCGCAGCCAACGGCGTCATTCTCGTTACGACCAAACAGGGCGCCCCCGGCGAGACGCGCGTGAGCTTCAACGTCGAACGTGGCTGGGCCCGGCCGGCGATCGTGCCCGAGATGGCCGGTGCGGCAACCTACATGCAGATGCTTAACGAGATCGACGTCTCTCGCGGAAATCCGGCACGGTTTTCCGCAGAGGACATCGAGTGCCACCGCACCGAAGCAGATCCCTGGGAGTGCCCCAATACCGACTGGTACGATGAAGGCCT
>CAZXHQ010000246.1:0-6078 GCA_964640145.1 uncultured Rhodothermales bacterium
CGAATCGGCAGAACGTCGGCACGAACGCATCCGGCAGGTACTACGATCTCAATCCGACCCGCCAGCGCATCGTCGACATGGTGCTGGAGCACCTCGCGCGCTGAGCTGACGGGCATGTGCCGGCGCGTCGGGTCCGTCCATCGAGCGGCCCGAACCGGCGGGCTCCCGAAAAGATCTTCATCCTCTGCGCTCGCGTTCATACATTGACGGAACCGGTCATCCGAACTCCTCCATGCGCATCGCTGCACTGCTCCTCGCTCTCATCGTCGTCCCGGGACACGAGCTCGAGGAGCCTCACGTCGTCTTCATCGTCGGGGAATCCGAATACGACACCGTCGAGACGCTCCCGGCCTTCGCAGCCTCCGAGCTTCAGACGCGCGGCGTGCGGGTCACGTTCGTCGTCGCCGAAGAGAACAGGTTTCCGGGCATCGAGGCCGTCGCCGAGGCCGACCTCCTGGTCCTGAGCATCCGCCGCCGCACGCCCCCGACGGAGCAGCTCGAGCTCATCCGTACACATCTCCGGCAGGGCAAGCCGCTCGTCGCCCTGCGGACGTCCAGCCACGCCTTCGCGCTCCGAAGCGGCACGCCCCCCGACGGGCATGCCGGCTGGCCGGCCTTCGACGTGGACGTGCTCGGCGGCCGCTACGAGGGACACTACGACAACCGCGACGGCACGGACGTCTTCGTGCGACCCGAACAGGGGCGCCACCCCATCCTCGCCGACGTCAAGCATCCCTCCTTCCGCAGCGGCGGAACCCTCTACCGATCACGCGATCTGAAGGCGGGCGCCGACGTGCTGATGGACGGCCGCGCCGTGGTGGACGGCCGCGCGGTCGAGGAGCCCGTCGCCTGGACGCACCGATTCGGACGCAGCAGGATCTTCTACACCTCCCTCGGTCATCCTGCCGATTTCGAGGAGCCGGCGTTCCGGCGCATGGTCCTCAATGCCGTCTTCTGGGCGATGGACCGGACGCCGCCTCTTCCGGAGAATGTCGACGAACGGGTAGCCGAATTCCTCCAGTCCTACGAAGGCCGCGGCGACCTCGGCGGCCGCTCCGAATACCGACGGCCCGAAGAGACCCTTCGCGCCCTTCACCCGGCCGACGACGTCACGGTCGACCTCATCGCCGCCGAACCGACGATCTACCAGCCGATCGACGTCAACTTCGACCATCGCGGACGACTCTGGGTGGTGCAGTACAACCAGTATCCCGACCCGGAAGGGCTCACCGTAACCGGCGCCGACGAACACCTGCGCGCCCGGTACGATGCCGTGCCGGAACCTCCGCCTGGCCACCGCCGAGGCGCCGACCGCGTCACCGTGCTCTCCGACCGTGACGGGGACGGCTACTTCGAGGAAGCGCGCGACGTGATCACGGGCCTCAACATCGCCACGAGCGTCCTCATCGGCCGCGGCGGCATCTGGGTGATGAGCCCGCCGTACCTCCTCTTCTACCCGGACGCGGACGACGACGGCGTGCCCGACGGTCCACCCGAGGTTCACCTTCGCGGCTTCGGCCTCGAAGACACGCACGCCGTCGCCAACAGTCTCACCTGGGGGCCGGATGGATGGATCTACGGCGCGCAGGGCAGCACCACGACGGCGAACGTGAGCTCGGAGCAGTCGAAGAACGTCCGGTTCGACGGCCAGGCTATCTGGCGGTATCACCCCGAGCACCGCGTCTTCGAGGTCTTTGCCGAGGGGGGCGGCAACACGTTCCACGTCACCTTCGACAGCGCCGGACGGCTCTACTCGGGCCACAACGGCGGCCGCGCGCGGGCTTTCCACTACAGGCAGGGCGGCTACTACCTGAAGAACTGGGGCAAGCACGGCGCGCTTACCAATCCCTACGCGTTCGGGTATTTCCCGCCCATGGCCCATGAAGGGGATGGCTCACGATTCACGCACGCGGAAACGGTCTACGAGGGCGCCGCCCTCCCACCGCGCTACGACGGGACGATGATCAGCCTGAATCCCCTCCACCGGTTCATCGTGGTGAGCCGCCTCGAACAGGAAGGATCGACCTTTCGCACGGTCGACACCCACCGGCTGGTCGACTCGGAGGATCCATGGTTTCGACCCGTCGATATCCGCGTGGGCCCGGACGGGGCCGTCTACGTGGCCGACTGGTATGACGACCGCCTGAGCCACGCCGATCCACGCGACACCTGGCACCGCGCCAGTGGACGCGTTTACAGGGTTCGGGGGGATGACTTCGCGCCGGCGCCTTCGTTCGACCTTTCCCTTCTTTCCACCAACGAGCTCATCGATCGCCTGGACCACCCCAACCGATGGCACCGCTTCGAGGCGATGCGCCTGCTGGGCGACCGCAACGACGCGGCGGCCGCCCCGCGGCTGCGGCGCATGCTGCATGACGAAAGCGGACCGCTCGCCCTGCACGCACTCTGGTCGTTGAACCTCAGCGGCGGCTTCACGGAGACCGTCGGCCGCAGTGCTCTGGCGCACGAGAACCCCCACGTGCGCAGGTGGGCGGTTCGCCTGCTCGGCGACGGCCGGACCGTCTCGCCTCGCACCGCCGCTCAGCTGGTCGAGACGGCCGGCCGAGAGCCGCATCCGGAGGTTCGCAGCCAGCTCGCCGCGACGGCCGGCCGCCTCGGGGCCGACGCGGCCCTGTCCATCGTCGGCGCCCTGCTGCACCGTTCGGAGGATGCGGCCGATCCTCACATCCCGCTGCAGCTCTGGTGGGCCGTCGAGGCGCACGCGGTCGATGCGCTGGCACTCTTCGAGGAGCCGTCCACCTGGACATCCCCCGTCGCCGAGGACCTTATCGCCCCTAATCTCATGCGGCGCTACGTGCTTGCCGGTGACCTCATGCGGGCGGCGCGCCTCATGGAGCTCTCGCCGGACCCGGGCCTGCTGGCCGACCCTTTCCTCGAGGCGTTGAGGCTGTCGGACGTCGACTCCGCCGCGCTCCCGCCGGCTCTGTCGGAAGCCGTCGAAGACTACGAATCGCAGCTCGGCAGATCGGCCCTCGCCCTGGGGATCCAGCGGGGGGACGCGGCGCGCATTCGGGAGGCGCTGGACGTCGTCGCGGATCGCGATGCGGAGACGCGGCAGCGGGCAGCCCTCATCGACCTTTTCGGAGAGATCGAGCGGCCTGAGGCCGCGCCCGTCCTGCTGGATCTGCTGCGCGAGGGGCCGGCCGTGCAGCGGGCGGCCCTCCGGGCGCTGGCCCGCTATGAGCAGCCGGAGATCGGCAGGCGCATCGTGTCGCTCTACCCGAACGTCCTTCGCGCCGACTCGCTCATTCGCCTGACCGCACTCGAGACTCTGGCCGTTCGTCCGTCGTGGACGCGCCATCTGATCGAAGCTGTCGAGACGGGGCGCGTGCGCCGCGAAGACATCCCCCCACATACCATCGACCGGATGGAACTGCACACGGACGTCTCGTCGCTTCGGCCCGATGCCTCGGACGAAGCATGGACGACCCGTCAGATCGTGGCACTCGTCGAGACGGGCGAGGGCCGTCCCGCCGCCGGCCGCGCGATCTTCGGGGCGCGGTGCGGAACGTGCCACAAGCTGTTCGACGACGGCGGTTCCGCCGGTCCCGATCTGACCGGATACGACCGCAGCAATACGGCCGACATGGCCTTCAACACCGTGCATCCCCACGTCGAGATCCGCGAGGGCTACGCGCAGTACCTCGTGCGCACGACGGACGGCCGTTCGCTGACGGGCGTCCTGGCGGAGCGCACCTCCGAGTCCGTCACGGTGCGGTCGCCGTCCGGAAGTACGACGAGGGTAGCCGCGCGATCGATCGAGGAGATGCGCGCACTCAGGCGCTCGCTCATGCCCTCGGGCCTGCTCGATTCGCTGACGGAGCAGGAGGTCCGCGATCTGTTCGCCTACCTCCAGTCTTCGGAAAGGTAGGCCAGCACGTGTGATCCGGCAGAGAAGCTGCGGATTTCCGAACAGGAACGACGCAAGCAGAGACGTCGCTGCGGTTCGAGGAGACGGCAGCCGGTCGAATGCAGCGTCGGGATGCCGAAGCGGCGCGGCGATGTTTTCTTTACGCGCCCAAATCTGGCGGCGACGTTCCGTTTACGCGCCCAAACCTGGCGGCGATGTTCTCTTTACGCGCCGAACCCGCGCGGCGATGCCGCCTCTACGTGCCTATCGGGCGCCGGATGGACCTTCGAGATTGGATGCAGATTTCGGCGCGACGATGGGCGTGCGTCGATTGACTTCGGCAGGCTGCAGCGCGTAGATTGACCCTGTATCACCCAACTGCATTTGCCGCGATCAGCGGCTCCGAGTCCGTACCGTCATGCCCGATCACGATGCCAAATGGGATGCGCGCTCTCTTATGGAGCTCGCCCCTGCACATCCGTCGGCGGCGGCATCCGTTACCGCGCGCGACCTGCTTGCACAGGCTCCCCTTAGTCCCGCGAACTGCTCGAAATCATATCGATCCCTCAAAGCAGCTCCAACGTCGCCGCCCCAAACCACGTATTCCAACCTCAGAACCGTCCAACCTGATTCACCGGATTCCTGATCAACCCGTGATACGCGGGCCCTGCTTCGTGCCGACGCCTCGGGGGTAGGCCGGGTGGCGAAGGCAGGGTGGCGTCCGGTCCTGCGTTGAGTAGGATGACATCCCGAGGAGGCATCGCATGGCGAGGCAGAGAAGTATTTCGAATGATCCGACGCACCAGATGGACATAAATGTCGTGAGCAATTCACCTCACGTCGTCGCATACAGGATCTGGCACGCGCCGCCGGGGTCGTCTACGTGGACGGTGATCACCGAAGGACATACGGCAGATCAGAAGTCGGATCACCATGCCGAGGGCCCTTTCGAGGATGGTGGACGCCTCTACTACTGGCTCGGCATCGGCGGTAAAGCGAAGAGCGCCTTCACGGCGGCGGTCATCTTCTCTCAAAATGGACGGATTGTGGATGGCGGCATGTGCGACGAGAGTGGGAAAACGGACGACGAAGGGGCGGCCATTCGCGAAACGGAGGTCTTTCTCACCTGACCTTTTGCCATGAAACGTGCTGGCTTGATCGTACTCCTGCTGCTCTATCCGGCCAGGATCGCCTGCGGCCAGGATGTCGACGGGCCGCCTGAGTTTCTGA
This sequence comes from uncultured Rhodothermales bacterium, assembly GCA_964640145.1. GTDB lineage: Bacteria > Bacteroidota > Rhodothermia > Rhodothermales > VXPQ01 > CAZXHQ01. The sequence continues at coordinate 5,102 of CAZXHQ010000246.1, forward strand.
CGGCCGTTCCGGAGAGTCCGGCGTTCACCATCTTGAGCGCCTCACCGTCGAACGTAACGCGCCCGGGAGCGGTGCGTGATCTCGGCCTTGCCCTCCTCGACGGAATCGGTGACGATGGGAAGGTGGTCCAGGGATTTTCTCTCGAGGCGAGCCCGTGGGTACTTCCCGGCTTCACGGTTTCGATGAACGAATACCAGGACAGCTGGGCGAAATTCGTCGGATCCAACCTCCAGCTTTCACTCGGGACGGTGCGGAGTGCCGGGGATACCTCGTCCACCGATATTGCCCTCGGCGCTCGCGCCACGCTGATAGACCGCGGCGACGTCGTGCGAAACAGGACGATCGCCGACAGCATCGGCAGCCGGATCTTGCGGGACTGTGCTCCGGCGATGCCGGGCGATCCGTCCGATCCGGGATGTATCGGCCGGATCATCGAGCAGGCGCGAGGGGAGCATTGGAATGCATTCCGCGTCTCGATTGCCGCTGCGAGCGCGCTGCGTCTTCAAAATTCGATATCGACCGATAACGAGGTCGTCGGGGCGTCGGCCTGGCTCGTCGCTGCACTCCCGGTGACGGACAGGGGCCAGCTGATAACCCAGCTCGCCGTAGCGCACCGCTCGGCCGCCGGCGACGGCTACTATGACCTTTCGTCGGGAGCGCGGCTGGTCGTCGGCTCGTCCTCGTTCAACCTCTTTCTCGAGGTCGTAGGTGCGTTGCGGCGGGGCTTGAGCGAGCCTTCGAACGACGCGCGGACCTTCTGGTCGTTCGGGGCCGAAGCGCGAATAGCCAAGGACCTCTGGGCGTCGACAGGCTTCGGAGAACGCTTCTCCGCATTCGACGGTGCCGACCGGGTCGTGGTGATGGGGAACCTACGCTGGGCCATAGCCCGGTCCAGCCGGCTGGGCGGTTTCAGTGGCGGCAGATAAGGCGTCCGTGCGGTCACTCATCCGCGTCGGTATCGGATGCGCCGTACCGGC
>CAZXHQ010000247.1:0-3850 GCA_964640145.1 uncultured Rhodothermales bacterium
AGCGCTGAAACCCGCGGAAGGCGTACGGGTCGGCGGCACTAACGTCCTGCGCATCGTCGCTGTTGTCGACGGGCTGCTCGTCGCCGAAGAGGTAATCCACGATGGCCTGCTTCTGCTGCTCGCGCAGGCCGTCGAATGCGGGCATGCGGCCGCCGCCCTGATTGATGATCTGCAGGACCGCGTCTCTGGAGAGGCGCTCGTCGACGTCCACCAGCGACGGGAAACCGCCGCCCGGATTTCCGGCACGGTCGAGGCCGTGGCAGGCGGCGCACTGGATGCGATAGTGGCGCTCGCCGGCCGGGAGCGGCGAGCCATCCTCGCCGGTGGTCGGCACGAGCTGATAGAACCAGGGAATCTCGTTGATGTTGACGTAGAGCATGCCGTCCCGGTCGGCCGCCGAGCCGCCCCATTCCATGCCCCCGTCGTAGCCGGGAAACTTGATCTTCTGTTCCAGGCTTGGGGAGGGGAAGGCTACACCGGTGCCGGACTGATTGAACACGTCGGTCGTCGTGAGACGCGCCTTCTCGGAGATGTTCGACAGGTCGTCTTCCGTGTATTCCTGCCGCATGAGCGGCTCGGGCTTCGTCGGGAAGGGCTGCGTCGGCCAGGTCTTCATGTCGGGCAGCTCCGACTCGGGAACGGGTCGCTCCTCGACCGGCCAGAGGGGCTCGCCGGTCACGCGGTCGAACACGAAGAGCAAGCCCATCTTCGTGCCCTGGGCGACGACGTCGCGCATCTCGCCGTCGTGCTCGACGGTGAGCAGGGTCGGCGGGGTAGGGTTATCCATGTCCCACAAGTCGTGGTGCACGAGTTGCCGGTGCCAGAGGCGCTCGCCCGTATTCGCATCCAGCGCCAGGATCGAGTTCGCGAAGAGATTTTCTCCGAACCGATTGCCGCCGTAGAAGTCGGGTCCGGCCGATTCGGTCGACGAGTACACGATGCCGCGCTCGGTATCGATGGCGATGCCGGACCAATCCGATGCGCCGCCCGTGTGGTCGAGGTAACCCTCCGGCCACGTGTCCGACCCGGGCTCGCCAGGGCGCGGCAGCGTGTGGAAGATCCACTTCCGCTCGCCCGTTCGAGCATCGAATGCGCGGATGGCGCCAGGCACGTCTTCGCTGACGTTGGCACCGATGATGAGCATGTCCTCGTAGACGTAACCCGGCGTGTTGAGCCCTACGTTCGGGCGGCCTTCCCAGTCCATCTGCTCGCCCAGGTGCATCCAGCCCCCGTCTCCGAACGACGTGACGAGCTCACCCGTGTCCGCATCCAGCGAATAGAGCCAGGGTCCCTTCACCGTGAAGATGCGCCCGTTGCCGTCATCCTCCCAGTACGTGACCCCTCGTTGGCGTCCGCCGCCCTGGTACTTGCTTCCGTCGTATCGAACGACGCTGTCCGGGTCGAACGTCCACAGATGCTTCCCGGTCGCCGCATTCAGCGCCGTTACGCTGCGGGTGGGCGTGGCCGTATAGAGCACGCCGCCGATGACGAGATTGTTGGACTGAAACTCCGCGCTGTCTCCGGTGACGTAGGTCCAGGCCACCTCGAGGCGACCGACGTTCTCCTTGTCGATCTGGCTGAGGAGCGAGTACTGGCTGCTGCTGGGGTGGCCGAGGTAATGCGACCAGTTCAGGTCAGCCCCGACGGGCGTCGTCGGAGGGGCGGAGGAGCAGGAGGTGAGAATCAGGGCGGCGAGGATCCATGTCGCCGGAGCGACGATGCCGGTTGAGCAGAGGCTGCGCATCATGTATGGAATGTGAGGAAGCCGCAACGGTCGCAATATATGGCGCCGCCGTGCCCAGCGCCACCATGCCCGCGGAGCGTGCGACGTTGGTGCCTGGTGGATCAATGGCACCTCCGCGTACATTACTTCGACCGTCCCATCGCCCTTTCGCGGACGCCGCCCACTTGTCGTGCCTGAACACATTCGCCGAGACGACCTGCGCCGCCGCCATCGAAGGCGGCTTGCGCGGCGCATCGACCGCCTGGAGCAGCGAAGCCGGTCTTTCTCCCGTGCTCGCCTGACCGTTGTGGTCGTCGGGGCGATCGCGGTCTTCCTTCTATTCAGGGCCGATGCGCCCGACGCCGCCGGCCTGAGTCTCGTCGCCTTCGCGGCCGGCTTCACCGTGCTCGTAAAACGGCACGACCGCGTCGAGGAGAGCCTCCGGCAGACGCGCCTGCTCGACCGGATCAAGGAGCAGCACGAGCGCCGCGTGGAGCTGGAATGGTCCGCTCTCCCGAGTGAAGACGGGGAGGTCGATCTCCAGCACGATCCCTTCGCGCTCGACCTCAACATCGTCGGGCCACGCTCCCTGCATCACCTGATAGATGCGTCGGCGTCGAAGGGCGGCGCCGCCGAGCTTCGGCGCTGGCTTACGGATCCGACCCCGACGCTGGAGGACGTTCGAAGGAGGCAGGATCTGGTGCGGCAGCTCGTTCCCCTGGGCCTCTTTCGCGACCACCTGGCCCGCCTTTCGATCGTCGACTCCCGGAAGGGCGCGGCGCGGTGGGACGATCGCCCGCTGCGGAGGTGGCTCGATCGTGAGGAGGTCATGCCCCGGCTGAAACCCTGGGTGATAGGTCTCAGCGCGTTCTCCGCCGTCAACGTCTTCCTCATCCTCGCGCACATTTTCGGATGGCTTCCGGCCGTGTGGCCCGTGACCATACTGATCTACTTTGCCGTGTACTTCATGAAGTACAAGTCGGTCGACGAGGTCTTCCAGGAGGCGCAGGATCTCGATCTTATGCTGGAGCGCTTCCGCCCGGCACTTCGTTACATCGAGCGGTTTCGGTTCGTGAAGGGATCCGAGGCGGCTGTCCTGGCGGAGCCCCTTCGTATGGCACGGCCTTCTCGTCGTTTGAAGACGCTGCGGCGCATCGCGTCGCTGTCCGCGCTGACGCGCAACGAGCTGCTCTGGCTGATCTTCAACCTCCTCCTTCCGTGGGAGATGCTCTTCACCTACCTGATGCACCGAACGAAGGCCGGTCTGCGCGCCCATCTGCCGGCGTGGCTCGAGACGTGGTACGGACTCGAGGCGGCCTCGTCGCTGGCGTCCTACGCCGATTATCATCCCCAGCGCGTATTTCCGGACGTCGAAGACGGGACGCCCCCGGTCTTCGACGGGCGGGCGCTCGGTCATCCGCTGCTGCACGAGAACGAGAAGGTGCGCAACGACTTTCGGGTGGATGAGCTGGGGCAGGTCATCCTCATCACCGGCTCGAACATGTCGGGCAAGAGCACCTTTCTTCGAACCATCGGGGCGAACCTGCGGCTCGCCTATGCAGGTGGATCCGTCGATGCGTCGTCGCTGCGCGCATCGTGCTTTCGGGTCTTCACGAGCATCAACGTGGTCGACTCCGTGCAGGAAGGATTGTCGCACTTCTACGCCGAGGTGCAGCGCCTGAAAGGCCTGCTCGATGCGCTGGACGAGGAGGGCCCCCAGCTCAACCTCATCGACGAGATTTTTCGGGGCACCAACAACCGGGAACGCCTGATCGGCAGCCGGGCCTTCGTGCGGACGCTCGCGGGTCGCCGGGCCGTCAGCTTCATCTCCACGCACGACCTGGAGCTCACGCAGCTCGAAGACGAGGTGCCCGAGCTGAACAACTTTCACTTCCGGGAGGACGTGAGCGGGGAGCGGATGACGTTCGACTACACGATTCGGCCGGGGCCGTGCCCGACGACCAACGCGTTGAAGATCATGGCACAGGCCGGGCTGCCGGTGGAGCGCTCAGGCGGTGAAGGGACCAAATAAGGCGAGGGCCGTACCGAGGATCGTATTGACGACCGCCACGATGGCGAACATGCGCCAGGTGAGATCCGCCTTCATCTCAGCCATCTCGCCGCGCA
>CAZXHQ010000247.1:3950-6072 GCA_964640145.1 uncultured Rhodothermales bacterium
GCCTTGAAAACGTAACCTCACTCGTCCGGAAACCACGACGCATCCAGTCCCGGAATGATCTCCAGCGCATTCTGGTAATAGATCTTCCGAAGCACCTCGTCGGGCAGGTCCATCCCGTACATCCGCCAGAAGGCGTGGCGCAGGCGGTAGTAGGGAAAGTATTCGTCGGCCGTCTCGAAGATGCGGAAATAGACGTGATACTCCTCCGGCGCAAACGAATCTTTGCCCATCAGGATGCGGTCCTGATAGTCGATGAAGAACTGGCGTCCCGTTCGGGGCTGCCGTCCGATCTCCCCGATCACCGCGCCGAGCTCGGTGTACATGTTCGGCATCTCGTCGAGGAGGTCGCCGAGGCGGCCCAGATCGTTGCCGAGCCAGCTCAGGTGCGCGCTGATGAACGTCGTGTTCGCGTGCCGCCGAATTAGATTCCAGTGCTCGCCCATGATGGTCTCCCACGAGGGCTCGGCCGGGCGCTTCCGGCGCGGGCGTTCCTTAAGCTCAAACCAGCGCTCGTTGAAGCGATCCTGCGGCTCCCAGAACGGCGCCGGATCGCCGGTGTGGATGAGCACCGGGATCCCCAGCTCGCCGGCCTTCTCCCAGATCGGCGCGAGATGGGGATCGTCCGTCTTCAGGCGCGAACCGTCCTCGTAGGTGATGTGCATGCCCAGACTCTTGTAGATCTTGAGCCCGCTCGCTCCGTTGCGTACGTCGGCTTCGAGCTGGGCGGCCGCCTTCTCCCCGAAATCCGGATCATCCACGTTCGAGAAGTCCACGTTTGCGAAATGGAGGATGCGCCCATCGGCATGCTGCCGGGATGCCTCGACGTTCCGTTTCAGCTCTTCGCCGCTTCCGCCGCTGAGATTGACGATGGCCGCCATATTCATCGCGTCCATCTGCTGCAGGAGCTGCTCGATCTCCTCTTCCGTATCGGCCCGCAGATGCGCGTGGGCATCCACGAACGGAAACTTAGCCATGGTGACGGGATTCTCGTCCACCACGAGCGTGGATCGCGGTTCGTAATCTTCCCACTGCATCTCCTGGGCCGCCCCGGCGCGCGGAAGGAGTAGAGACGTCAGTAGAATCGCGAGGCCTCCAACCAGGAGTGCTGCGCAGTGAGGATGATGTGTAGATGTCATGGAAGCCTCCGACGTTGATCGTGATCAGCGCGCTTTCGAACCTTATGAGCGCCCGTATATGATACGGCACGGGCGTCGCAGGATCATCCTGCCCGTCCGGATGTCGCCTCATGTGTTCTTGAAGGCATCCCCGCGTTTCGAGCGGTCGTCTCTTCTGAATCAGGCGCGCGGCGGACCGGTGTGGCCTGCTCGACGAGGTGAAGGCCCTGTACCGATCCGCTCGTTCCGGCTGAACGCGTGCGCTGCGGCGCGAAGGTCCGAAAATCGCTATCATGATAGCCGGCAACCAGGACATATTCGGAAGACGATATGCTGTTGATTGGAAGAGAGATGAAGGTCTGCTGGACCTTCGTGGTGCTGGCGCTCATGCTGTTGCAGGGGTGTGACGTCTCGAACGACGCCGCCGCGCCGGACGATCTGCCCAACATCCTGTGGCTTACGGCGGAGGACATGAGTGCGGATGTGGGGGCCTACGGGGACGACTATGCCATGACGCCGAACATCGACCGTCTGGCAGAGGAGGGGATCCGGTATACGAACACGTTTGCGACCGCCCCGGTCTGCTCGCCGGCGCGCTTCACGCTGATCACGGGCATCTACGCCACGTCGGCCGGAACGCAGGGGCTTCGCGCGCGGGCGCAGATCCCGGACGACGTCACGGGATTTCCGGCCTTCTTTCGAGAGCTCGGCTATTATACGACGAACAACGTCAAGACCGACTACAACACGGCCGACGAACAGCGGCTGATCGACGAGTCGTGGGATGAGAGCAGCGCCACCGCGCACTGGCGCGGGCGAGACGGGGATCAGCCGTTCTTCGCCGTCTTCAACCACATGCACACGCATCAGAGCCGCATCTCGTTTCTCGATACGGAGTTCGAGGAACTGGAAGGCTACCTCGGCGAGCACGATCCGGCCGAGGCCCCGCTGCCGCCGTACTACCCGGACGAGCCGGAGGTGCGCCGGACCGTCGCCCGCTACTACGA
>CAZXHQ010000248.1:0-6054 GCA_964640145.1 uncultured Rhodothermales bacterium
CGATAAAACGGAGCCGGTACGCCTTCAGCAGCCTCTACACGCAGAAAAAGGAGAAGGCGCGGCGGGAGACGCAGTTGGACATCTACCGCATCCGCGGCGCCTACAAGGGGTCCGTGCAGGATTTCTACGACCTGCGGGCCTTCTCCGGCCTCGTGGAGGGCTCCGTGACCGTTACCTCGGGCGGGAGCCGTCTGAGCGAAGGATCCGACTACGTGGTCGATTATCAGGGCGGCACGGTAACGATCACCAACCCGGCGTACCTGACCTCCGGGCGGGACATCGAGATCAGCTACGAACAGAACTCCTTCTTCAATCTCCAGAAGAAGACTCTGATGGGCGCCCGGGCCGACTACGTATTCAGCGACCATCTCGCGCTCGGCGGTACCGTCTTCAGGCTCAATCAGAAGTCGCCCATCGACAAGTTCAGGATCGGCGAGGAGCCGATTTCCAATACCATCTGGGGGGTGGACGGCATCCTGGACATCCAGCCGCAGTGGCTGACCCGGGCCGTGGACGCGCTGCCGTTCATCCAGACCCGCGCCCCGAGCTCGATCCAGATCACCGGCGAATTCGCGCAGCTTCGGCCGGGCGCCAGCGAGACGGTCGCCTTCGAGCGGTCGCGCCAGCAGCTTACGAAAAACAACCGCGACTTCAAGGCCGACGAGCTGCGCGGCATCTCCTACCTGGACGACTTCGAGGGCTTCGAAAACACGTATTCCCTTCGGCAGCCGGGCGGCTGGCGCCTCTCGTCCGCTCCGCAAGGCGTCCGCCGCTATCCGGCCGACATGGTCTCGCCGGACGTGGACTCGCTCCGGACGAACTGGCGGGCCGTCATGGGGTGGTATACGGTGCACGAAAACGTCCTGCGAGAGCTGCTCGGCAGCAACGCGCGCTGCGGCGACGTCGACCCGGCCATCTGTCCCGTGCACATCAACGAAGTCCTGCCGAACAAGGATACGCGCCACGACAACCATCCGTACATCCAGCCGCTGGACCTTTACTTCGATCCCCACCAGCGCGGACCGTACAACTACACGCGCGATCTGGAGGATTTTCTCAACAATCCGCTGGACACGTGGGGCGGCATGATGCAGCGGCTGCCCGACGGCTACACCGACTTCGGGCTCAAGAACATCGAGTTCATCGAGTTCATCGTAAAGGTGTTTCCGGACGAAGGCGGCAGCGTGGGCCGCGACGCCAAACTCTACGTGGATCTGGGATCGATCTCCGAAGACGTCATCCCCAACGGCCAGCTCAATACGGAAGACGGGCTGGTCATGTCGTCCGCCAATCAGCGCAACATCAACAACTGGGGACGCACGGCCGGGGGCACGCAAAATTCGACCATCGACGTGGACGAGGGATCGCGGCGAACCGAAGACCTCGGGCTCGACGGCCTGGCGTCCTACGCGCCGTCCGACTACGACGAGATCGCCACCGAGCAGTCCCACTTCCGCGATTTCCTCGCCGCGCTGAACGCCGGCAGCGGCGATCCACGGTACCGCGCCGAGGCCGCCAAGGCGCAGCGCGACCCGTCGGGAGACGACTATTTCTATTTCGGTGCGGACGAGTATTTCGAAAATTCGGAGTTCTACCCGAACGGCGCCAGCGTTCAGGAACGGTTCTCGCGCTACTTCCCCGGCCTGGAGATCAACTCGTTCGAAGCGCAGAACAAGCTCGCCTCGTCACTTCACGGCAAGCGCGGCAACTCGCGCTCGCCCGATACGGAGGATCTCAACCTCAACTCGACCGTCGACACGGACAACAGCTACTATCAGTACGAGCTGCCGCTTTCAAAAGCCGTCATGGACTCGCTGGCGCATCCGGACAACGTCAATGACTACGTCGTCACGGAGATCACCGGTACCGGCGGAGAGCGATCGGGCTGGTACCAGGTCCGCATCCCCGTTCGCGATTTCACGCGGAAAGTCGGCAACATCCAGGACTTCAGTCTGATCGAGACGATTCGCGTCTGGACGACCGGCCACGACCGACCCGTCACGATCCGGTTCCCGACGTTCGAGCTCGTGGGCGCTCAGTGGCAGAAGTCCGAGGCCGTCATGCTCGAACGCGAGCTTCCGACCGACCTGCTTCGCAACGACACGCGGCTCTCCGTCTCGAGCATCAACAACGAGGAGAACAGCGCCACCTACAAGCCGCCGAACGGCACGATCATCAGCCAGAACCGGCTGGCGACCGGCAACACGCAGGAGGCCCGCGAGCAGGCGATGGTCCTTCGGGTCGAAAAACTGATGCCCGGCGACCAGCGGGCCATCTTCAAGACGTACAATCAGGGGCTCGATCTGCTCAAATACTCGAACCTTCGCATGTTCTCCCACATGCACGGCATACTGGGCGACGGCACGCCGATCGAGTCGCGCGACAAAGTCAAGCTCTTTCTCCGGCTCGGCTCCAACGAAACCAACGACTACTATGAATACGAGATGCCCCTGACGCCGAGCTCCGTAACGTCCGGAAATTCGGACGTCCTCTGGCAGACGCATCAGATGGTGGGCGGCGAGGTGATGGACCTCAACTCGCTCAATCTCGTGCTCGGCGCCCTCAACCAGCTCAAGGTCTCACGCGACGAGAACGTCTTCCCGGCGGACAGCGTCTACTGGTCGGACGTCAACGACGTGCCGCTCAGTCCGAGCATTGCGGAGTTTGCAGCTCCCGGCACGCGACTCGGCATCAAGGGCTCGCCGTCACTCGGGCGCGTCAACACGGTCGTGCTGGGCATTCGAAACGCGGCCGACTCGACCATCGGCGGTGCCGCCAACACGCGCCCGGAGGATGCACTCGAGGACGTAACCGTATGGGCCAACGAGCTGCGCGTCTCCGGATACGACGAGACGAACGGCTGGGCCGCCATGGCCAATGCCGACATCCGGTTGGCCGATCTCGGTTCGATCAAGGCAAGCTGGCAGAGTCAGACGGACGGATTCGGAGGCCTTCAGAGCACCCTCGGCGAGCGCGATCAGACCAACCTGTACAACTGGAGCGTGACGGGTGACATCAACCTGGACAAGTTCATCCCCGAGCGCTTCGGGTGGACCGTCCCCGTGTCCGTCCAGGTCGGCAATCAAACGCAGACGCCCCGCTTCGCACCGAATCGCGGCGACATCCGTCTCGAAGAGCTCGTCTCGCAGGTAGACGAGGACGACACCCTGTCGGAAGCTGAGCGCCAGCAGAAGAAGGAAGAGTTCATAGAGGCCGCCCAGACCGCCAGCAAGACGCGCTCGTTCAACACGCGGATTCAGAAGACCGGCTCCGAGTCGCGTCTCCTCCGCAATACGCTCGACGGCGTGTCGTTCAACTACTCCCTGTCCAACGCCGCTGCCCGAAATCCGTCCCAGCGCACGCGTGACAACTGGCGCTGGACCACGACGCTGGGCTACCGCCTCAACATCAGCCGTCCGCGCACGATTCAGCCGTTCTGGTTCCTGGACGGCGTGCCTCTGCTCGGCGTACTCGGGGGACTCGACTTCAATTATGCCCCGCAGTCCGTCACGGCCGGCGCGACGGCCGCGCGTAATTTCACCGTCTCCCAGGATCGCCGGCAGACCATCCCAAACCCGGACGGCCCGCAACTTCCGGATCTGGTCGAGTTCCCGCTGCGCGAGACCCACGCCCTCTCGCACCGCCGCAACGGGAGCATCCAGTACAACCCCTTCCAGTTTCTAAATCTTTCTTTCGACGCCAACACGAACCAGAGCCTGAATGCGATGGGGGTCGATACCCTCTTCACGGTCATCCGCGTGGACAGTCTGGGGCGGGAGACCCCCTTCGAGAACATGTCGGCCGACCGGGCGCTGCTAGACGGCGTGGTCGACAGCTCCGACACGTACTATGAGGTGCGCAACCTCCGCGTCGTCCCGTCGACCCAGATCGTGAACCGCGTCTTCGCCGGACACGACGGGCTCCGAACGGACCAGCACGACGAGCGCTTCACGGCGAGCTTCCGTCCGAACCTGCAGAGCATCGAGGCGCTCGACTGGCTCAGCCTTCAGGACGTCGTATACGGCTCGCAGTTCAGATGGCAGAACGGATCCGTCGGGCGGAACGCCGGCGCCAGCGTCGGCAATCAGCTCGAGCTGCGCGGCGGCGTCACGCTGCACCCGCAGGAGCTGTTCCGCAAGGTGCCCCTGTATTCGGCGCTCGAGGATGCCCAGAATGCCTACGAACAGGAAAAGGCCGCCGAAAAACAGCAGCGGCAGCAGGCTCGCGAACAGGCGCGGGCCGAGCGCGAGCGACGGAGGCAGCTAGAGGCCGAGGAAGCCGCCCAGGAGGCCGAGGAAGCTGCCCAGGAGGCCGAGGAAGCTGCCCAGGAGGCCGAGGCCGATGCGGAGGAGGCCGCGGACGATGCGCAGGAGACCGGGGCGGACGCGCAGGAGACCGGGGTCGACGCGCAGGAGACCGGGGCCGACGCGCAGGAGACCGGGGCCGACGCGCAGGAGCGCGACCCGGCCGACGTCGACGGCGGCGGCTTCTCGCTGCCCCTGCCGAATCCGATGTCGCTGGCGCGGCGCGCCGTTCTTGCCGTGACGGGTATCCGCGACATGACCGTCACCTACAGCGCCAACCAGTCCGGCAGCTCCAGCAACGTCGGAAGGGACTGGCGCAATTCGAGCGGCGAGATCATCGACGTCGATTCACCCTACAGCCTGATCGGAGCCATCCTGGGCAACGGTCCGCCGGTAGGGTACCGGTTCGGTCTCGAGCGGCACGTTCCGCTCGATCAGCGGATCATCGGTCAGAACCTGCAGGTCACCGATGCGCTCTCCACGGGCCACCAGATCCAGAGCCGTGCGACGCTCAGCCCGAGCCAGGCGCTTCAGGTCAATCTGAACTGGAACGCCAACTGGGACGAGAACACCAACTCCACGTACCGCCGCAATCCCGGCGTCAGCATCACCCAGAATTTCAGCGGGTCGAACCGTGTTTCGGTCTGGGCCTTCAACGCCGACTACCTGGCGCTCTTCGAACGGCAGCTCGACACGTACCGGAAGGACGTCAATCAGGCCGGGGACGATCTCTTGTTCGGAGACGAGAACGGCGACGGCCGCGTCGTGCTCACGAACGAATCCATCGTCGAGGACTTCCAGCAGACGTTCCTGTCGGGACTCGGCACCGTCGACCGCCGCGGCTTTCTCCCCTTCCCCATGCCGAACTGGCAGGTGAGCTATTCGGGTCTCGGCAGCTGGCCGCTCGTTCGGGCGCTTGTCACCAACGCCACCATTCGCCATGGGTACAGCTCGGATTACAGCACGGACTACCAGCGCAACCTGTCGTCGGCGGACTCGATGCGCACGTTCGAACTGGCCGGCCGGCAGATCATGTTTGCCATGCCGGAGCACGAGATCGGAGGCATCCGGGTCAACCAGCGCTATCAGCCGCTGATCGGCGTGGACATGACGTTCCGAGGCAGCATTCAGTCGAGCATCGCCTGGGAGAAGAGCACCTCCTATTCTCTGAGCACCACCAACTACGAGGTCTCCCAGAACGACAACAACCAGCTGACCTTCAGCGCCAGCTACTCGCGCAGCGGCCTGAAGCTGCCGTTCTTCTCTCGCCTGAACAACCGGATCAGCTTCAGCCTGACGGTGTCCCGGGCCAGTCTCCACGATCAGCGCTTCCTGGTGAGGCGAGCGCTGACGGACTACATCCAGCGGAGCGGCGAGTTCGTGCCCGAGGATGCCGTGTCCGTCGAAGCGGGAAACGTGAGTGTCATCACCGCCTCGACGCGCGTCACCGTCACCCCCCGCATCTCCTATCAGTTCAGCAACCGCGTGCAGGCCGACTTCACGATGCGCTACGAGAATTTCGCCAGCGAAGACAGCCGGCAGCCATCGTCGACGAACATCAACGGCGGCTTCAACTTCCGCGTGAGCATCGCCAACTGAGTCCGCGTGAGCATCGCCACCTGAGCGGGACCGCGGCGGGCCCGGCGTGCCTACGCGGTGCTCGCACCGCTTCCCGGAGCCTCGAGCTTCCCGTTGACGTAGGAAGTGCTGAAGAAACCGAGCACGACCAACGGCACGCCTCATGAGCGCA
>CAZXHQ010000249.1:0-6052 GCA_964640145.1 uncultured Rhodothermales bacterium
ATTATACCCGGTTCCTGGCGCTCGGCCGCGAAAGACAGATGCCCGATGGGCGAGAGGTGGCGCGCGAAGACTTGAAGACGTCGATCGTCTATTCGATGCGCAAGAACGTGCCCGGCTCGCTCTTCAAGAGCCTGGCGGTGTTCGCCCTGCGAGACCTCGACCTGTTCAAGATCGAAAGCCGACCGCTCGTAGGCAGCCCGGGGAGTTACCTGTTCTACCTGGACGTTCAGGGCGCCGCGGTCGACGACCCGGTAGACAAGGCGCTGGACCACCTGCGCGAAATCGCCTCCTACCTGAGAGTCCTCGGATCGTACCAACGCGGGCCCACCGTGGAATAAGCCGTGACGTTACCGTACAGCATCAGAGAAGGGCTCGCCGGCTTTCGACGGGCCAGGTTCGCCGCCTTCGCGTCGACGAGCGCGATGACGGTGGCGCTCGTCCTCATCGGGCTCTTCGGGATGCTCAGCTACGAGGCGCAGCAGGTGTCGACCTGGCTCCGCCAGCGCGTCGGCGAGCTGGAGCTGTTTCTGGATGAGAATGTGGAGGAACGGACGGCCGAGGCGCTTCACCTGCGGGCGTCCGCCATGCCCGGCGTTGCGGAGGCGGACTACGTGTCGCAGGCCGAAGCACAGGCGATCTTCCAGGACGAGTTCGGAGAAGGTGCCGAGGTGTTCATCGACGAGCCGTTCCTCCCCGCCTCGATCAGGGTGCGGGTGGAGCCCGACTATGCCAACGCGGACAGTCTGATGCGGCTCGTAGAGGAATTCGGCACGTGGAACCGCGTCGACGAGGTCGTCTTCAACCAGCCGCTGCTCATGAAGGTGCAGGAGAATCTGCGGCTGCTCACGACGGCGGGCCTCCTGCTGGGCGTGATCGTGGTGCTCGCGTCGGTGTTCCTGGTAGGCAACACGATCCGCCTTACGATCTACGCCCGCCGCCTGCTCATCCGGACGATGAAGCTGGTGGGAGCGACCGATAGCTTCATTCGCAGGCCGTTTATCGTCGAGGGCATGCTCCAGGGCCTGGTCGCCGGGTTACTCGCCGCGCTCGTCATGTGGGGATTCTACGGCATGATCGGCGGATACCTGCCTCAGCTCGGCGCCTCGTCCTCGCGCCTCGTTCTGGGAGCCGCGGGGGCGCTTCTGCTCGGAGGCCTGCTGATCGGCTGGCTCGGATCCTATTTCGCCGTACGGCGATTCATCGAAAACGTGGCCTTGCACTAGGCTGAGGTTCGAAAGCGCGTGGGAAGCGCCCGGCCGACCGCTCTCAGGTCGCGTAAGTAGGCATGCCTCCATAGCAGGCGGTGCCTTTACCGAATTCCTCAATACGAGTGAGCGATTCGGCAAAGGGAGTGAGTCATTCGGTAAAGGGAGTTAGCACATCCATACACCGGTACGGCAACGTATGAGTGCCGCTGCATCGCGCTTCGCGTCGTACCGACGTTCTGCGCCGGCGCACCGGCCGGCAAGCCCGCCTTCGACGTCAGGGCACGAACGCGATGATGCGCAAGGGCGCCCCCGACCCGCCCTCGATTTTCATCGGCAGCGCGATGACGACCGCGCCTTCGACCGGTAGCTGCTGGAGGTTGGCGACGTTTTCGAAGGCCGGCACGTTTCGCTCGAAGAGCGTACGGTGCGTCAGAAAATTCCGAGACTGACCGTAGTCGATGCTCGGCGTGTCGATGCCGACCGCTTTGATGTTTCTGTTCTCCAGCAGCCAGACGGCGGCATCGGGATGGAGGCCGGGGAACTGCAGCTCGGCGACGCCCTGCGCTCCTTTCTCGCCGGTACCCATGTACCGCTCCGCGTCGGGCCAGACTTGCCCGAATCCCGTTCGAATGAGGATGATGGCGCCGTCGGGAATCGGCCGATGGTCCGATTCCCAGCTCTGGACGTCGGCGGTGGTGACCTGATAATCCGGGTTGGCCGACGCCTGTTCGGTGACGTCGATGACCACCGCACGCCCGACCAGGCGGTCGACCGGGATCTCGTCGACGCCGTCGGCGCCTTCGGCGAAGTGGCGGGGCGCGTCCACGTGCGTGCCGCCATGCTCCGGCGAAGAAAAGGAGCCGTCCTCATAGTAGTAGCCCTGCTCGGTCATCCCCTGAGCCGTGACCCGGCGCTGGAATCCCTCGTCGGCGGTCGGCCAGTAGATGGTTTCGGCGTTGAAGGGGTGCGTCAGGTCGACTGCCTCCGTCGAGGGGAGCGTAAGGGGTCCGTCGTTTCGCTCGGCGGCGTCGGATGCCGGGCGCTCGCACCCTCCGAGTAAGACGGCTGCGGAGGCGATGAGGGTCAGGGCTCGTTTCATGGGGGCGTGTGTCTCTTGTAGGTCGAGGATCCTCGCGCCGGACCGCTGCGACGAAGGTCAGTCTCCGCCGAAGTCGTCCGCGACGTCACTCGAAGCGCCGTCTCCCTCGGCGATCTCCTCGGTTTCCTCTTCGACGGCCTGAAGGACGCCGGACGTGGAGTCCTCGTGCCGTTCAATCACGACAAGCGCTGCAAAGCGAGGTTCCTCCGTCGATGCGCCCGAGCCGCCCATGGGCGTCATCGTCGCAACGCGCCACCCCCGTTCGAGTGCGATGTTTAGGTCGTCCAGCCCTTTCGGCTTCTTCGTTCCGGTGGTGACGATGAGGGCCTTCTGCTGCATGACCGTGGCGACGGTTGATGGACCTGGAGCCTGAATGCGGCAACGCGTCGGAACGCATCGTAGTTGCGTCGACCGACAACGTGTCGAGAAGATCACATCCGGCGGCTTCGTGTGGAGCGGTTCGCTCGAGAGCCATCTTCGAACCCACGGGGCGGGCCCACCGGCGCCTTTATTGACTTTACCTGCATCTGCTGGTAGATTGAAGCACTGCACCTTGCGCGTCAGGGTACGAGTCCCCATCCCTCTCGATTCCTCTCTCTGTTCTCGGCAGCGTACATGGCGGTATGATCCGCATCCTATTTACGATTGTAGCGGTGGTTGCCGCGGCACTGGCGGTGGTCATCGAGCAGCCTCATCTTTTCATCGCGGCCGGGCTATCGCTCGTCGTAACGGTGGTTTTGATGCTTGTTCGCTTGAAGCGGCGCCATTCCGGCTATATGCAGTCCGCGCCGTCGCCGGCGGCGACCGACGCGTCGGAAGACGATCTTTCCTCTCTGGGTATTCTGGACATCCGCCCCCGGCAGAAGCGCGCTGAGGTCGAAGAGGACCGCCGTGTCGACGGGGACGCAGGCGACGGCGGCGCCGAGGAGCGGGCGTCATACGCCTCCGAGGTGCAGACGTCAGATCGGAAGGCTGCAGCGTTCACGCCGAGCCGGAAGCCGACCCGACGAGCGGCCGGCTCGACCCGTGGGAACGGCGCTCGCCGGACCTCCCCGGTCCAGTCGACGTTCACCATCAAAGAGAAGGCCCAGATCGTGCGGGCGTCGGTCGACGATTCGGCGCCGGACCGCGTTCGGGAGGTGCTCGTCCCGTATCTCCAGGCGTTTCGAGCGGCCGTCGAGGCCAACACCGTGTGCCTCTTGAAGCAGCCAGCGGACTCGGCGCACTATCATATCGAAGCGATCGTCAGCCTGAACGCGTATGCGCGCAGCAGCGGTACCTTCTCGTCGAAGCGGCCCCTGCTGGAGCATCACGACGCACGGTCCGCTCCGGAGGTGACGCGCGCCTCGGACGGCACGCTCTCCTCGAACGCGCTGGGCTACTACCGTGAGGCGATAGCCGTCAAGGAATTCGTGACGGCCTCGGTTCCGCGCCCGACGGCAAAGGGCCGCTTCATCCTGCTTGCCGATGCGATGCAGGACCATACGCTCGATTCGGACCGAAACCTCTCGCTGATCAGCTATTTTGCGCGGCTCCTCGGAGCCGTCCTGGATAAAGAGGGAGCGGAAGACGTCCTCGATGACGTCGACGAGTACGTTCGCCCTCGCCGCGAGATCATCGGCGAAGAGATCGAACGTGCGCGCCGTCGGGGCGGTCCGCTGGGGCTGGCGCTCGTCTACCTGAATAATGCGGAGGGCATCGCGAATCTCGGGGAACGGGAGATTGCCGATGCCGAGCGTGTTCTCGCGGACCGGCTTCGCAAGTCGGCCGGGACGGCCCGCGTAGAGCGGTTCGGCGAGCTCACCTTCGGCGTGTTCTATGCGGCTGCAGGGCCGGAGATTGAGGCCTGGGCCGTAGAATTGCAGCGCGAGCTCGAAGGAGCGGCCGGCATGCTCCGGGGCGGGGTGAGCATCGGCGTCGCGCTGCTGCACGGCCGTCATGCCGATGCGGATTCGTTTCGCCGGGATGCGACGGATGCGCTTCGAGAAGCCTACGAGTCCGGCACCTGCACGATCGTGGAGTAGGAAGCCCGCCGTCAACCTTCAACCTTCAACCTTCAACTTTGAACCTTCAACCTTCAACCTTCAACCTTTAAGCCGAGTCCACCTCGCTGATGCGTACGGGCCGGTTCTCGTCGTGTGAGCGCCCGGCGGCGAGGCCCATCAGGACCGACGTGCGACCGTCCTCGCCGGAGACCGGTACGGGTGCGCCGCTATGGACGGCGTCGACGAACGCACGCATCTCCGCCACGTAGCTGTCGGCGTAGCGCTCGATGAAGAAATGAAGCGGCGTGTCGCGCCGGATCCCGTCGGATCGGCTGATCACGGCGGCATTGGGAAAGTTATTGCCGGTGCGGATGCTTCCCAGGCTGCCGAAGACCTCCGCGCGCTGGTCGTAGCCGTAGACGGCCTGGCGGCTGTTGTCGATCGAGCCGATGGTCCCGTCGGCGAAACGGAGCGTCACCACGGCCGTGTCGACGTCGCCCGCCTCGCCGATGGCGGGATCGATGCGGACCGCGGCGGCGGCGTAGACTTCCTCCACCTCCGCGCCGATGAGGAAGCGGGCCATGTCGAAATCGTGGATGGTCATGTCGACGAACATGCCGCCCGAGCGGCGGACGTACTCGATGGGCGGCGGCGCCGGATCGCGACTGATGATGTGGAGAAGGTGCGGCGTGCCGATGTCCCCCCGGTCCACGGCATCACGGATGCGCCGGAAATTCGGGTCGAAGCGGCGGTTGTAGCCGATCTGGAGCTGGACGCCGGCGCGGTCGACGGCACGCAGGGCGCGGTCGATGGCTTCCAGATCGAGTGAGATCGGTTTTTCGCAGAAGATGGGCTTGCCGGCGTCGGCCGCCGCCTCGATGATCGCGGCATGGGTATCCGTGGACGAACAGATCACGACGGCGTCTACGGCCTCGTCGTCGACGACCCGATGAAAATCGGCGAAAGAGGCCGCGCCGTACTGCTCTGCGCAGCTCAGAGCCGAGGACGCGTCGACGTCGGCGACGGCGTGAAGGCGAGCCGCAGGGATGCGGTGCGCGAGGTTGGCGGCGTGCACCCGGCCGATGCGGCCCGCCCCGATGAGTCCGATCGAAAGCTCGGCGTCCATGGTCTAAAGCCCCACGTCTTCGAGGTAGCGGCGGTTGCGGGCGGCGCTCTCTTTAGGAGCGCCCATTCCGGGCAGGACGTCCTGTTCGACGACGATCCAGCCGGAATAATTCATGTCGCGCAGCGCGTCGGTGACGCTCGGGAAGTCTACGCAGCCGTCGCCCAGCTCGCAGAAGATGCCGTGACGCAGCGAGGTGAAGTAGTCCCACTCCTCCGCGCGCGACCGTGCGGCGATCTCCGCGCTGCAGTCTTTGAAGTGCACATAGCGAATGCGAGCGGCGAACCGATCGAGTCCCTCGAGGACGGCGTCGCAGCTGCCCGCGCCGAAGGCGTAGTGGCCGGTGTCGAAGACGAGGCCGACTACCTCCGGATCGGTCCGCGCCAGGAGTTGCTCGATCTCGGCGGGCGTCTCGACGAACCCGGCGCAGTGGTGATGGAAGACGCTCTGAAGTCCCGTCGCCTCAAAGACGGTCCGGGCGACGCGGTCGACGCCGCGGCCGAACGTAGCCCATTCCTCTTCGCCCAGCATCATCCCGGGCGTAACGCGGCCGGCGTGCGCGGTCCGGACCGGATGGCTCCCATTGTCGTCGGCGAGCACGAGGAACGGCCGGTGTTCGGGGTCGCCCACGTCGGCG
>CAZXHQ010000250.1:0-6012 GCA_964640145.1 uncultured Rhodothermales bacterium
CGGAACGACGCGGAGCGCGATGCAGCGGCACTCATATGTTAGCGTATTTGCGAATTGATGTACTAAGTCCGCCGAAGCTTGATCACCGTTTCTATGTGGTGCGTGTGCGGGAACAGATCGACGGGCTGCACGGCCTCGATGCGATAGGCTTCTCGGAGCATATCCAGGTCGCGCGCCTGCGTCTGCGGATTGCAGCTGACGTAGACGAATCGCTCCGGACCGAGCCGGGCGACGCGCTCGACCACGTTTGGGTGAAGACCGGCCCGCGGCGGATCGACGAGCAGCACGTCCGGCCGCCCGTGTTCTTCGACGAAGTGTCCGTCGAACAGCTCGTTCAAGTCGCCCGTCACGAACGTGCAGTTGTCCACCTCGTTCGCCTCCGCGTTCGCCCGGGCGTTCTGAACGGCCTCCTCGACGAGTTCGATGCCGACGACTTTTCGAACGGCGTCGGCGACGAAGATGGCGATCGTGCCGGCTCCGCAGTACAGATCGTAGACGAGGTCGTCGGCCTGGAGCTCGGCAAATTCTTTCGCGACGCGGTAGAGCCTTTCCGCCTGCGCCGTGTTGGTCTGAAAAAAGGCGTTCGCTGCGATCTCGAACGTGTAGGATCCGATCCGGTCGCGAATCACGCCCGGACCGAAGATCGTCTTGATTTCTTCCCCCACGGCGGTTTGTGACTTGCCCGTGTGGATCGTGTTCACGAACGTGGTCACCCGGGGAAAATCGGCGTGCAGAAACGCTGCCGCGACCTCCATGCGTTTCTCGTCGAAGCCGTTCGTGACGAGGTTCACCATCATCTCGCCGGTGCGTTCGCCCGTGCGAATCACCAGGTGACGAAGAAAACCAACCTGCTTGCGGATGTGCCACGGCTCCCAGCCGCGCTCCTTGGCGAGCCTCCGCATGCCATTGACCAGCTCGCGGCTGGTGGGCGACTGCAGGTGGCACTCGTGCAGATCGAGCACCTTGTCGAACTGCCCGGGCACGTGGAGCCCGAGCGCAAAGTCCGTATCGAAGTCACGTCCGGAATCGATCTCCTCCCGCGTCAGCCAGCGGTCGGCACTGAAGGAGAACTCCATCTTGTTGCGATAGAAATAGATTTTCTCGGACCCGATCGCGCGCTGCACGTCGATGCCCTCGAAGCCGCCGGTATGAAGCAACGCCTCTTGGACGCTCTGCGTCTTGGCGTCCAGCTGGGCCTGATAGTCGACGTGCTGCCACCGGCAGCCTCCGCAGGTGCCGAAATAGAAGCAGCGCGGATCGGTTCGCAGGTCACTCGGATCGAGGACCTCTTCGATCTCCGCTTCCGCAAAGCTCTTCTTTTTCTTGTATACGCGGGCTCGAACCCGGTCTCCGGGCACCGCCCACGGGACAAAGACGACGAGTCCGTCCGATCGCGCCAGCGACTTGCCGCGGTCTGCAAATTTCTCGATCTCGAGCTCCAGCCGGCTGCCCCGTTTAGCGATGACTTCGTCCCTCTATTGTGCGTATGCGGCCGCGTCGTTCGACGGCAGGCGGTCGACCCGCGAGGACGCGTTGTCGACCATGCGCAGCGCCTCGACCTTGCCGTCTTTTTCGATGAGCACGCGGATCAGCTCGTTCTCTACCGCCGCGAGGTTGCGCGCGAGCACCTCGGCGACGGCGGCGCCGGAATTGGGATGCCGTTTGATAACGGTCTTCAGATCCGGGCGGAAAAATCCCAGTACACTTGCATTGGTAAGCGCCTGCGCGGTTTCGATTCGGCGAAAATCGCCGAGTAGCGAGAGCTTTCCGAACAGCTCGCCCTCACCGACCTGGCGCAGCTCGTGCACCGTGCCGTCCTCACTTTCGACGAGCAGGCGGATCCGGCCGCTCTGGACGACATACATCCCGAGACCCGGATCCTTCTCGTAATACAGAAACTCATCCCGCTTGTAGTCGCGACGATGCATGACCTCAGCGAGGTCCCGAAGGACGCCCCCCGGAAGTCCGCCCAGCACGGCGGCCTGTTTGAGCGCTTCGATGACCTGGCGCCGTTCCGAATCCTCGGGCCTCACGAAGACCTGCTTCACGCTCGAGGCTATGCGGTTGAGGGTCTGCTTGCCTGACGCCATGTGGTCGTGAATGGTATGCGATGACGGAACTCAAAATAGGGGATGAGGCGCAATTCGACCGGGATCGTTCAGAAGGCGTGGCCGATTCCGAAGTGCGGCTGGACGTCGCCCAAACCGTCCGGCAGGAAACCTTCCCGCGGACGCCGCGGGTCGAACGCCTTCACGCCGAAGTCCAGCCTCAGAATGAGATATTCCCAAGCGGCACGAAGCCCGAACCCGGAACCGACGCCGACCTGGCTGTAGAATGAATCGAGATGGAACCGCCCGTCGCTGCTTTCGCGAACGCCTTCACCGAAGCCCGGATTGCGCGGGCCGAACCATACGTTGCCGGCATCGAGAAAGAGCACCCCGATCCAGTCCGCCGCGAGAAGCGAGCGCAGCAGCGTCTGCCGGATTTCGGCCCCGGCCTCGAGCTTGACGTCTCCGCCCAGGATGTTCGTGACGTCAGCGCCGCCGGTCAGGTCGTTGCCGGTGGTAAAGGCCGACCCTCCGGGACCGAGCTCCCGCAGCCCCCAGCCGCGGACGCTGGAGGCGCCGCCGCTATAGAAGCGGCGGTCGAACGGGACCACGCCCGAGCGTCCGGTCGGGTGGGCGATCCCTCCCATGAACTTCGCCGCGAACACCGTCGACGAGCCGAGCGACCGATATCGCCGCAGATCGGCGACCAGGCGCACGTACTGCCGGTATCCGAGCCGGCTCGGCGTACCCTCCTCGCGAAAGATGGGTAGTCCCGGCAGGCTCCCCTCGATCTCGCCGGGCGAAAATACGAAGCGATCGAGCATGTACGGCAGATTGTTGCCGATCTCGACGGAGGCTTCGTAGCTGCGCCCCTGCTCGCGCCGAAGCGGATTCACGTCGGCCGATCGGAGCGTGTACCGAAGGGCGGTGTTGATCTGCGGGACCGTATAATCCTCCAGTATCTGAGCCTGCTGGACGGGGTCGACGCCCTCCTCGAAGAAGCGCGTCAGGATGTCCGTTCGAAAGTTGCTCAGCGTGTCGGGATTGCTGAGGCTCAGATCGATCACGTCGACCAGCGACGTCAGGGTCGGGTTGTGTCGCAGCTCGAGCCGGTATCTCGCATTGCCGCGCCCCCGGATGATGAGACCGATGTCGTCCCGCCGCGCGGTCAGGAGGCTCAGCGACAGGCGCGTGCGTGCGTCGTAGAGCGGAAGCCGGTCCTCCAGCACGCGAAACGGCCGCACGAGGTAGGGATAGATCAACGACGTCACGACCTCGGCCTGGGCCGCCGTGAAGATGGTCGAATCGATGTCGGCCGAGATCGATCCGGTCGTGCGCACCCGGAACGTCTCGGCACGGCCGAGAAGATTTGCGTTCTCGTAGGTCAATCCGGCCCCGGTGCCGAGTTCGGTGTCCGACCCGCCGAGCACGCCCGTTCTCTGGAGCATGAACGTTTCGAGCCGAATCTGGTGGCGGCTCCGCGTGCGCAGATCGATGTCATGCGGAAGACGTGGGAGGCCTCCCACGTGCACCGTATCATCATGACGGGGTACGATGTCGGTAAACAGGAAGACGCCCGTACCCTCGAGCCGACGCTTGGTCGCCAGCACGTCCGACTGTGCATACCACTGGCCCGGGCGAAACTGAAGGGTTCGGATCAGCAGACTCGGCAGCAGCTTGCGTTCGTACTCGATGCGGAACGTCGCCGCGCCGCCGGAGGCCGTGTCGGACGGGGCCGCGAGCGCGACCGTGTCGGTACGCACATCCATCTCCGTCTCCGGTCCCGTGACGTCGAAGGCCACGTCGCCGAAACGGTACCGGGGCCCGGTGCCCACCACGAACCGGATGTCGAAGCTGTCGGGCGAGGGCGTGAAGACGACGGCTCGAATGGAGTCGCGCGTCACGGCGGCATAGCCCTCGTCGCGAAGAAACGACAGCAGGCGGCGGCGCTCTTCGAGGAGCGTCGTTTCCGAATAGCGTTGATTGCGGACTCTCAGTTCCAGCGGCTCTTCGCGGTCGATGCGTTCGACCTGCAGCAGCGTCCTGCGCGCGAGGTCGTGCTGCTGATCGGGGGAGAGATGGTCGAGCCCTTCAAACCGAATCTCCCGGACGTAGGTGGCCGGCCCGGGATCGATGCGAAAGGTGACGGTCACTTCACCGGCCGCCACCGTGTCCACGTCGGCCTCTATGCGCGCTTCCCGAAATCCTTCCTGATGGTAGAGCAGGCGGAGGCGATCGAGGTCCGTGCTGAGCACTCCCCTATCCAGGTAGGCGGGCGGCTCGCCGCCGGCCATGAGCGCGTTGCTGATGCGGTCGGGGAGTGCGCCCCTTTCCCCGAGCCGGTGGAGCCACAGCCACCAGGTCACTCCGGGAATGCTCAGAAACCGCCTGTTGGGCTGCGTCCGGACGCGCGGCCGAAGCTCGCTCTCGAGAAAGTATTCGTTGCCGACGAACGATATTTCGGTGACGATGGGCGCGGACGCCGCATCCGCCGAGGAGGACTGTGCGGAGGCGGGAGGAGCGCCGCCGAGGAGAAGAAGAGCGGCGAGACACGTGGTGAACGCGAGGCGAAAGCGAAGGGGAAAGGAACCGGGACTACTCTTCCTCGAAGTAGAAATCATCGTCGGCCGTCGGATAATCCGGCCATACTTCTTCGATGCTCTCGTACGGCTCTCCATCGTCCTCCATGTCCTCGAGATTTTCTATAACCTCAAGCGGTGCGCCCGTACGCTCTGCATAGTCGATAAGTTCTTCTTTCGTTGCAGGCCAGGGGGCGTCTTCGAGATAGGATGCCAGTTCGAGACTCCAGTACATGATAGGGAAGTGGTTTGGAGATCCTGCGAATCAGCCGCGTGCGGCCACGATTCCGGTCGTGCCCACCGGGCAAGCACTATAGGATGCTCCCCGAATAAAAGCAAGGGAGCACTGTGCTCATTCGGTAAGGATATGCCCGAAGTACCGCCGGGTTTTCCGCAGGGCGGGAAAACCGGCGCGGAGCCCGACCGCCCGGAGAAGGACCGAGGACGGCCGGATCAGTCGAGTGAGATCGTCGTGTTCTCGGTCTCCTCGACGAGCCGCTCGTATTCGGCCGGCGTCATGCTCGGGGCGAAGAAATAGACGGGATTCATCGTCTCGCCATCCGCATTCCGCACTTCGTAGTGCACGTGCGGACCCGTCGACCGGCCGGTCGAGCCGCTATAGCCGAGGACCTCGCCGCGGTCGATGCGCCGGCCGGGACGCAGTGCCGAGTCGATCTCCGAGAGATGGGCGTAGAGGGTCGTATACCCGGTCGCCGTATGCTCGATCATGACGTAGTTGCCGTAGGTCGCGCTGAACTCCGTCTTCCGCACGACGCCGTCGCCGGAGGCAACCACCGGCGAGCCCGCGTCAACGAGGACGTCGAGCCCGTGGTGCATCTTGCGGACGCCCAGTATCGGATGATGCCGAAGACCGTACCCCGAAACGACAGGGCCGTTCGCCGGCAGGATCGCCGGCATCTGGCGCAGCTGCGCCTCGCGCTCGTCAGCAAGCGTCGAGAGCTCGCGATAACTGGCGTTCTGCAGACTAATCTCTCGCTCGAGCCGGTCGAGCTTCTGCGACGTCCGGCTCAGCAGCGACGCCGTCGTCGAGCTGAACCGGCTGTAGTCTTCGTAGGGATCGGAGCCGCCGACGCCGACCTGTCGGACGTCGTTGGATATGGACTCGGCCTGGAAAAGCGTGCGGTAGAGCGCTTGATCAGACTCGCTCAGCTGGCGCAGCTCCGCGGAGTAGTGATCGACGCGCTCGGTGATGTCGGTGAGCTCCGTGCGGAGCGCCTCGTTTTCCGCCATCAAGGCCAGCTCCTGCGGGGTCTGCATAAACTCGTCCACGCCCCACGAGATGGCGCTGGCGATGATAAAGGTGACGATCAGCACCGCAGCGCCCTGGAGGTACACGCGGGAGCGCTTCGGTTTGACTTCGACAA
>CAZXHQ010000251.1:0-6009 GCA_964640145.1 uncultured Rhodothermales bacterium
AGCGTGTCGACGCCGTCGCGATAGCGGAACGTCTCGGCGGTCCAGTACGCCGTAACGGCGGACGCTCCGGCAG
Organism: uncultured Rhodothermales bacterium; assembly: GCA_964640145.1. Taxonomy (GTDB): domain Bacteria; phylum Bacteroidota; class Rhodothermia; order Rhodothermales; family VXPQ01; genus CAZXHQ01. The sequence continues at coordinate 74 of CAZXHQ010000251.1, forward strand.
GCAGGACGCGCGCCCGGACCGTGGCCGCCATATCATTGCGGAGGATGCGCCGCTCGGCCTCGGGACGTTCGACCTCCGCCAGCTCGCTCTGATAGATGGCGGCGAAGTTGGCCGGAGGCGGGACGACGCCGTGCTGGGCGCCGATGCGGCGCCGATTGTGCAGGTTGAGCAGCTCCACGGACCAGTCTCGCTGTTCGTACCGGAGCCGAAGCTGCACGCGCCGGCCCCGGGTGAGATCGCTGCCGGGATATTTGACGTCCGTGGCCCGGCCGCTGTAGGCGCCCAGTACGTTCAGGAATCCCTCCCGGCCGAACAGCGGCCTCCGTCGATGCTGGGCGTGGACGGCGTCGATGCTCTGCAGGCCGTCGCCGCCGCGCCAGTACGTGCCCTCGGTAATGGGAACGGGCGAGATGAACGGCCGTTGCCGCGTTGCGACCCCGTAGGGCCGGCCGTAGCGCGCCGCCTCGAGCCGAGGGGGCTCGAGCAGCGTGAAGGGAACCAGGGCGTAGGCGGGCCGGCCCGTGAAGACGTGCGAAAAGGGGACGTCGTTGAAGCTCAGCGGCGTCTCGTTCGGGGCGCGTCCGAACGGGCTCCACGCGTCCGGCCAGCCGGCGCGGTCGAACAGGTAGGTGAACGATCCCGGCGCGGCGGCCAGCAGCTCCGCGAGATCGATCTCCGGGCGGACGACCGGGAGCGAGTCGGTCAGGGCACGGCCGCGCAGCGGCCGGTCGAAGCCTACCGGCGGTACCGCCGGATCGCCGAAGCCGGCGGCCGTCGTGTCCTCCACGGCCGTCGTATCGGCCTCCTGCGCCGCCGATGGAGCGCAGACGAGGAGCCCTGCGAGCAGAATGAGCCGCAAGCGCGTCATCGTTCGGGCAAACGTCCGAAGAGGCGGCGCTCGACGCGGGCGATGACATCCATCCGATCATCCTGTCCGTTTACAGAGTCGCGGTCGCCCGTCATCTGCCGGGCCGGCTTTTCGCCTGACCTCCAGGGCATACGTTTAGGTGCGGCGCTTCAGGTAGAGCAGGTTTTCCGGCGTGAAGGATTTGAAGGACAGCTCGAAGTCGCGGTAGAGGGCGGTGCTGTCGCAGGTGTTGCCTTCGATGAGCATCTCGAACTGGTCGGGCGAGATGGGCAGCAGGCCGGTGCGGCCGACGGTGTGGATGATGGGCCGCACGAGGGCGACCGGCTGCAGAATCTTGCGCTTTCGGGCGTGTCCCACCGCATCCGTGATGCGGTCTAGAACCTCGACGAACGTCATCCGCTCCGTACCGGCCGCGCAGTAGGTCTTGCCGGCGGCGGCGCGGAGGGTCAGCGCCTGGACGAAGGCGGAGGCGGTTTCTTCGACCGAAATAGGCTGCATCTCGAACAGCCCGTCGCCGAAGACCGGAAGGATCGGGAACGGTTTGACGAGCGTCCGGGCCACGCGCGTGGCGAACTCGGGGTTGTCGGGGCCCGGATCGCCGAAGACGGTGGACGGGCGGAAGATGGTCCAGTGCTCGAAGTCCGCATGCCGCACGTACTCCTCGGCCTTCCACTTGGAGGTCTGATAGGCCGAGACGCCGTCCGGCCCGGCACCGTTCGCGCTCATGTGGATGAAAAGGGGGATGCCCGCCTCGAGGGCCTCGTTCACGACGGCCTTCGTGCCTTCGTAGTGCACGCGCTCGAAGGTGACGCCTTTCGACGGTTTCTCCTTGATGATGCCGACGAGGTGGATCACCGCATCGCATTCGTCCATGGTGCCGCGCAGTGACGGCCCGTCGGTGACGCTTCCGTCGACCTGCTCGACGTCCGCACTCTCGACGTCGAGCTGGCGCGGCTTCCCGCGAACGAGGCACCGCACGGAATGTCCGTTCTCGACCAGTTCCCGAAGAACGTAGCCGCCGATAAAGCCGGTAGCGCCGGTCAGATAGACTTTCATGGTTCAACACTCGGCTATTGGCAATGGACGGTTTGCGGTTGGCGGTTGTCGGTCGACGGTTGGCGGTTAGCGGTTGACGGTCCTTCGGGCGATGCGCGTATTGCTATCCGAAGACGAACCGCCAACCGTCTAGCTGCCAACCCTTTACAGGCCAACCGTTTTAGGTTACGGCTTTCGTCTTCTTCGTACCCTTCAACCGATAATCGAAGTCGCCGATGCCGAAGGAGGTGCCCACGGCGAGGGCGGCGGCGATCATCGGATGGTCGAGCGGGACCGTGCGCGTCTTGTTGGCGATCTCTTCGAACGGGACGCTCGTGAGACGATTCTGCTGCAGGGCGACCATTCGGCCGAAATGCCCGTCGGCGATCATCGAGGCCGCGTACGTGCCGAAGGCCGTGGCGAGGTTGCGGTCGTAGGCGGTCGGCGTGCCTCCCCGCTGCATGTGTCCCAGGATGGTCGTGCGGACCTCGCTGTTCACGCGCCTGGACAGCTCGGCCTCGAGCACTTTTCCGACGCCGCCGAGGCGGACCGGATCCGGACTCTCTTCGATGAGCCGTTCGACGGTGAGCTCCCCTTCCTGCGGGCGCGCCCCTTCCGCCACCGTGACGATGGTGAAGTGCTGCCCGCCGCTCTCCCGCTCGCGGCACACGCGCGCGATCTCGTCGATGTCGTACTCGATCTCGGGGATCAGCAGGACGTCCGCGCCGCCCGCTACGCCGGCGTAGAGCGCGATCCATCCGGCATAGCGCCCCATCGTCTCCACGATCATGACGCGGTCGTGACTCTGCGCCGTGGTATGCAGGCGGTCTATGGCTTCGGTCACGATGGAGACGGCCGTGTCGAACCCGAACGTGCGCTCGGTGGAGACGAGGTCGTTGTCGATCGTCTTCGGCACGCCGACCATGTTCAGCCCCATCTGGGCCAGCCCGCTCGCGGCCGACATCGTGCCGTCGCCCCCGATCACCACGACGGCGTCGAGCCCGATCGACCGGTAGTATTTCCGTATTTCGGCGGAGACGTCCGCGTTCCCCCGCTTGTAATAGGCGAAGGGATTGGCTTTGTTGCTCGTGCCGAGAATGGTGCCGCCGCGCGTGAGAATGCCGCTGACGTCGCGATAGGAGAGGGGCTGGGCGCGCTGTTCGATGAGGCCCTCGTATCCATCCTCGATGCCGATCACCTCGGCGTCGTGCTGGAGGATGAGGCACTTCGTGACGGCCCGGATCACGGCGTTCAGACCGGGACAATCCCCGCCGCCCGTGAGGACGCCGACGCGTAAAGACCTGGACATGCTGATCTGGAAGGACGTGTATTCTTCTACGTTGCCGCCGACATTCCGTGCACTGAAAAGAAGAACGGAGATGCTGCGTTCCGGTATAGGTCATGTTAAGCATATTGATCGACCATGTTACGGATGACCGTGTCGCGTGCTGCTGATTCATCAACAACTCCCACGATCGTCGCCGTCCTGATGGGCGTTTCGGGGGTGGGCAAGACGACGGTGGGACGGGCCGTCGCCGAACGGCTCGACTGGGATTACTTCGACGGGGATGACTTTCATCCCGACGAAAACGTGGAGAAAATGCGCTGCGGAACGCCGCTGACCGACGAGGATCGCGCCGGCTGGCTGGATGAGCTCAGGCAGCTGATCGCCCGGAGGCTGCGCGACGGACGACCGGCCGTCATCGCGTGCTCGGCGCTCAAGAAGGCGTATCGGGACCGCCTCCGCCGCGGCAACGACGGCGCCGTGATCGTCTACCTGCGAGCCGCGCGCGGCGTCGTCGAGGCACGTATCCGCGACCGCACGGGGCACTACTTCGACGCGTCCCTTCTCGAGAGCCAGTACGCCGCCCTCGAGGAGCCTGCGGACGCGATCACGGTAGACGCGACGCAGCCGCTGGCGGACGTGGTCGAGGACGTGACGTCGCATCTCGAGCGGATCGCATCGACGTCCTCCTGACCGCCTTTTCGTCCGGCCGCTTGACCGCACGGCCGCCGAACTGCTCGACCATGCCGGCCAGGACGCGGCCGGCAAAGGAACGTTTGTACCGCGACTGAATCCGCTGCAGGAACGAGGTCGTGATGACCGGACTTATTCGGAGCGCGCCCGGCCGCGCCGCTCTTCTAGGTACGCTTCGGCGTCGCCCTTCTCCGTAAAGATCGTAACCTGATCGAACATGGCGTCGTTCGTCCAATCGCCGTCGATCCGACGATCGGGTGCGTAATAGAGCTCCCCGCTCTCCGACTGTTCGAACACGGCGTAGGTGGGCTCCTCCGGCAGGCGGTCGTAGAGGCGCTGCATGTCGCCCGCCTCGGGCACCTGGTCCACGACCTCGAAGCCCTCCACGGCGGCCCGGCCGGCATCTTTCGGAACGACCGTCAGGCGGTATCGGCCCGCCGAACGATCGACCAGCAGGACGTGGAACCCTCCGGTCGCCTTCGACCGCTCCGGTGGATGGGCCGGCGGCTGAGCTCGAACGTTCGTCGTCGGCTCTGCGTCCACGGACCCGTCAGCATGCTGTCCCTGGCGCGGGAGATTCTCGTAGGGTCGGCTCATGGTCGGCTCTCTTCGGTGATGGATTTCGACAATGTACTAACAGCCGACGCGCCCGTTTGTACCGGCGCGCGGATTACGAAGGTGTGAAACCGGCACTCAGCGGCCGAATTTCGGTTATCGGAGCCCGCGTCGGGGGCCGTCGGGCGAATGCCCGGCGGACCGCCCGATTTGACACTTTGGAGGGGCCCGGCTAATTTCTGCCGGCGCCGCCTCCATCCCGGCCGCGCTGCCTGCCGCAGCCCGTCACACGTTCACTGCCTTACTGTATTGATGCCGATTCGGTGTCGCTGCGTCTACGTCACCCTGGTGACCGCATGCCTGGTCGCGACCGCCTTCGGGACGGCCGAGGCCTTCGGACAGTTTACGTCGCTGCACGCGCCGGGCAACGCCGTTCGGGGCGAGTCCATCAATCTGTTCGCCGGATGGTCCGGACCCGAGCGCGCCGACGGCTTTCATCTCCGCCTTCCGGCCGGTTGGAGTCTGGACTCGGCCACGGTCGTGCAAAGCGGGTATCGGGGGTGGGAGGCCACCGTTCGCCGGACCGCCGGTCCGGGCTATCGCATCGAAGTGCCCGACGAGATGGGCGGGCCGCACGACCTCATCGTTCATCTTCGGTCCGATGACGCATCCGCAACGGATCGCCTCGAGCTGACGCCGCTTAGCCGCAGCGGGCGCGGATACGTGCCGCGCCCGGCCCTCCGCGCGGAACGGTGGCTCCGCGTCGTCGAGCCCTCGAGCGAGCGAACCAACCGCGTGGCCGCCTTCGACGGCCGGCGCTCGCAACCTGTGCACCGCGGCGGTACGCCCGATCTGAGCGCCGATCGCGCGTACGTCGTGTCGCTGTGGATGAAGTCGGCCGCCCTGCGCGAGGTCGTGCTTTCGACCTGGAACGGCGACGAACGCCGTGCCTATCCCGTGGAGATGACCGTCGACGGAGCCGGGCGCCTGCGAGCGTTTCGGGGTCGTCCCGGCGAGCACCGGTCGCTCGTGTCGGCGCGACCGGTGGCCGACGGCGCCTGGCATCACGTGGCCTTCTCCAACGACCCGGACGGCGGGTGGGCCTTTCTCGTCGTGGACGGCCGCACCGTCGATTCGCTGTATTCGGCCGCTCCACCGCGCATCGACATGGAGCTGCCGCTCGTCCTCGGCGGGCGCAGCGACGGGCCTGCGCCTTACTTCGACGGCCTCTCGCCCTACTCCGGCTCGGTCGACGACCTGGAAGTCGTTCCCGCCTCCGGGGAGCGCCTCCTGCTGGATTTCCAGGAGCCGTCGGGGCTCCTCGAAGGGCCCGGCTCGGGATGGCACTACGAATTCGACGACCTGGGGCGACGCCATCAGGTGGAAGACTTCCGGGCGATTCCCGGCCCGGAGGGCGTCACGGTGACGTGGAAGGCCGACGCGCGGCGCACGCGGGCGTTCGCCGTGGAGCGGTCGTACGACGGCCGCACCTTCGAACGG
>CAZXHQ010000252.1:0-5987 GCA_964640145.1 uncultured Rhodothermales bacterium
CGACTTCGTCGTCTCCGGCGGCAACTACGGCTGGCCGCGAAAGGAAGGGCCCGCCTGTTTCGAGCCGGATCAGGACTGCGATATGGACGGGCTGGCCGGACCCGTTCACGCCTACGACCGCAACACCGGATCGTGCATCACGGGCGGCTTCGTATACCGCGGCGACCGGCTGCCGGAGCTTCGAGACAAATACATCTTCGCCGACTGGAGCGGACGTCAGATCTGGGCCCTTACCTACGAGGGTACTGATTCGTCGACCGTGTCACGATCGGCCCACGTCGAACAGATCGCCGACGGCCGGAAGCTCATCTCCTCGTTCGGAGTCGACGAAAACGAAGAGCTCTACGTGCTCTATACCTTTCAGGGCACCGTGATGCGCTTCCGGGCGGCCACCGTCTCCGGGGCAGACGACGAACCGCCCCTTGAAGATCGCTTCACCTTCGAGCTGACCGGGCCGAATCCCTTCTCTCGGTCCACTCAGTTCGTCCTTCGACCGGCCCGAACCGTCGACGTGACCGTCACCGCATACGACGCGCTGGGCCGGGAAGTCGGCGTTTTGTTCGACGCGGCCGTCCAGGCGGGCGCTGCGAGAGACATCTCGCTCGACGCCGGCGCGCTGCCGAACGGGGTCTACATCGTCCGCGCACAGGCGGGCGGGCAGTCCGTATCGCGGCGGGTCGTGCTTACGCGTTAGCTCTCGTTCTACGTGAGCTCTCGGGATCGACGCGGCACGCAAAGGGTATGCAGATACATGCTCTGCCGCGGATCTCTTCTCTTTCTATGTCTCGTCGTTCTCACGTCGGCCACCGCCGGGGCACAGACCGTTCCTGACGTAGATCTGACGGAGTACGCCCCGTCCGATTTCGCAGACGACGAGCTGGACCTTCCCTACTACCTGGCTCATTTCAGCACGCTGGCGAACAGCGTGCGGATGGACGGCCCGGATCGAGGCTTCATCGACCTGGCCGTATGGCGCAATCCGGACCTGAATCAGCCCGGCAATCCCCGGATCATGGAGAACGTGGTCTCTCTCGCGTTCTTCTACGCCACCGATCGACCCTGGAATCCGTACTACGGACATCCGGCGCTGCGTGAACGATTGGAAGCGGCGCTGAGCTACTGGATCGGCCTGCAGCATGCAGATGGACGCTTCGGATCTTCCGGTGCGTTCGGCCGGACCGCCTCCGTGACGGCCTTTACGACGAAGTTCCTCGGAGAGACGCTCCGGCTGATCTCAGACGGGCCTACGATCGACGGGAACGTTCTCGCTCTTGCCTTCACCGCCCAGCGCAGGGCGATCGCGGCACTCCTTCAACGCGAAGATCTATTCGAACGCGCCGAACGTTTCGCCAACCAGTACACGAACGTGTGGGGCGGCGCCCTGTCCTACCTCGAGCTTCGCCCCGACCCGGCGCTGAGACGTCTCCTCGAACGACGTCTACGGTCCACGCTGTCCGATGCGCAGAGTCCGGCAGGCTACTTTTACGAACACGGCGGCCCGGATTGGACGTACGACATAGAAACCCATCACAGCAACCACCGCATGGCATGGCACTTTCTGCGGGGTTCGGCACTGGGCGACGTATACGCCGACCACGTTCGACGCTGGTATGCATGGCTGGCAGACAACGCCGCCCTCGAGCCTGACGCATCGGGATTCACGATGAATCACGGCTTCGAGACGCGCCTGTCGTTTCCGTTCTATCGAGAGAATCGGGCGACCATGTTCGGAGAGACGTGTTCACCGCTGGCAGAAGTCGTCGAAACGGCTCGCGCTTTTTGCGAGTCGGAGGATGAGCGGGAGATCCGATCGCGCCGAGAACGCCGGGAGCTGGAACGATCCTGGCCGGCGGTGAGGCCCCTCGAGGCCGGTTCGTTCGGAGCGTATTCGCCATACGCCTTCCTCCACCGGAATCATTACGCGTGGTTTCCCACGATGGAAGAGAAGGCCGCCGCAAGAGCACGCCTCCCCTACGTGCACTCCGATTCCTATATGCGGATCAGGTCGGACGACAGACGAAATCTCGCCGTCGTTCTTGCCCGGCGCCCCTCTTACTATGCGGCGTTCTCTAGCGGTGAGGCGCTTACGGCGCAGCAGCGTTTCGGCCTCGGCCTGCTCTGGCATCCGGACATCGGATCGGTCATACAGTCGCAATCCGGTTTGGACTATTCGTGGGGGACGGTACTCGCCGGCACGCAGACCGTCGTTGAGTCGGATCTACCGTCCCTGGAGACGAGCTGGAACGACCGTTCGGTCGGCGAGGGCGCTGGCACCCTGCAGGATGAGGGGGATGACGTCTGGATCACGTACCCCCTCGGCGACGACGGCACCAAGACCGTGCGATTTCCGCGCGACCGGGTCCTCGTCGAGGTGCAGTACCCCGGGCGTTTCGAAGAGACGATACCGCTGCTCGTCGGAGGGGAGGACGACGTGCAGCTCGACGGATCGAGGATCCGGATACGGACGCCGCGCGGACGGTTTGAGATACGCATCGACGAAGCGGCGAGACCGGTGCTCGAAGAGACGGACAGGCGAATCGGTCGAAAGCGCGTCGTCATGCTCCGTCTAGGAAGCAGCGGCGGGCTTACGTACGGATTGCATTTCGATCCAGGCGGCTGACGAGCCCCTGTAGCGCGATCGGAGAAAATCAGTCCATTCTTGAAAGTGCCTGTCACGCATTCTTCCTATCGTCTCACGTCCTCGTTCAGGCGTCGAGGACGCTTGACTGCCAACGAAGTCCAATGCTGTCGATTCTTTTATGCGGATTCTCATCTGGGGTCTCGGGTACGTCGGAACCGTTTCGGCGGCGTGCCTTGCGAAGCTTGGCCACGAGGTAATCGGCGTCGAGCCGAATGAGACCAAGGTGGAGGCCATCAACAGCGGCCGCACGGCCGTCAACGAGCCGGGACTTGAAGAGATCGTAGCTGACGCCGTCGCCTCCGGCCGGCTCCGAGCCACGACGAGCGGAGGCGGAGTCGTTTCGTCGACGGACGTATCTCTGATCTGCGTAGGCACTCCCAGCGCCGCCGATGGGAGCCCGGTCCTTTCCTACGTGACGAACGTGGCGGCGGAGATCGGAAAGGGGCTTGCCGATTCCGGAGGATACCACGTCGTCGCCCTGCGCAGCACCGTGTTTCCGGGCACGACGCGCGGCATGGTCCTGCAGCACCTCGAACGTTTCTCCGGCCGGAGCGCGGGTGAACATTTCGGCGTCGTAATGAATCCGGAATTTCTACGGGAAGCGAGCGCGGTGAGTGATTTTACGACGCCGCCGTACACCGTGATCGGAGAGCTGGACGCGAGGTCCGGGGACGTCGTCGCCTCCCTGTACGAATCGATAGCGGCTCCGGTCCACCGCGTCGGTATCGAAGAGGCAGAACTCCTGAAGCTTACCAACAATGCATTTCATGCTCTGAAGATCGGCTTCGCGAACGAGATCGGGCGGCTCTGCGATGCATTCGACATCGACAGCCACGCCGTCATGGACCTCGTCTGTGCCGACGAGAAACTGAACATCTCGCCGGCATACCTCCGACCGGGGTTTGCGTTCGGAGGATCGTGTCTGCCCAAAGATCTGCGCTCGATCTCTCATCACGCGCGGCGGGAGGGCGTCGCACTGCCCATCCTCGAGAACGTACTGGCCAGCAACAGCGAGCAGATCGAAGCGGCCCGCCGGAAGGTCCACGCCGTCGGTGCCAGACGGGTCGGCATCCTCGGACTCAGCTTCAAGGCCGGAACCGACGACCTGCGGGAAAGCCCGACCATAACGCTCATCCGAAGCCTGTGGCAGGACGGCGTCGACGTATGCGTCTACGACCCCGACGTCAATCCGGCTCGCATGCTGGGCAGCAACCGCGACTACCTCGAGCGCCAGCTGCCCCAGATCGATCGCATCCTCCGCGACAGCCTCGACGATATCCTGGACGACTCTGAAGCGGTCGTCGTGACCCAAAACCGGGAGGAGTTCCTTGACGCACTCCGGACGTCCAAGAGCGAGACGTTTGTTATCGACCTCGTTCGTCTGTCGCCTGCACGCCGTCCCGAACGCGTGGCGCGCTACGACGGAATGTCCTGGTGAGTACCGTCAGCCGTACTCCGCACGCTGAATGGCATCGTAGAGTCCGTCGACCATTCCATCGAGCGTGAGATGGGATTTCGCATACGCGTACGCGTTCGCCGAGTATCGAGGAAGATCGCTCAGAACGGTGTGGATACCGTCGACGAGATCGCCTTCCGTCTCTCCCTCACAGAGCATCCCCGTCTCCCCCGATTCGACGTATTCGACCTCCGGACTGTGGGCGGCGATTCCGGCCGGTTTTCGCATCGACACGACGGGGAGGCCGAAGGCAAATGCGTGGTTGATGACGAGACCGAGATAGCCGGGCATCACCATCACGTCGGCGGCGAAGAGATGCGGGGCCGCCTCCTCATCGGAGAGGGGACCCAGGAACCGCACGTCGTCGAGATCCCGGCTCGACGCTACCGTCTGCATGCGAGACCGGTCCGGACCGTCGCCGATCACCAGAAGCACCGCGGGTCGCTCACGGCTGAGCTTGCGATAGGCATCGAGCAGCATGCCGGTCCCCTTCTCGGGTATGAGGCGGCCGAGATAGACGAGGACGGATGCCCGCTCGGGAATCGACAGCCGCCTGCGTACCGCCGCCTTGCCTTCCCCTCGCAGAGCCTCGTGCTGCGCGAACATCGGCGCCAGATCGATCGTGTTGCGGGCGACGAAGAGCTTCTCCTCGGTCACGTACGGTCGGAGCATATCGGCCACGCCGGCCGTGTAGCACGCGCATGCCTCCACCCTTCGGGCAAGCGCCAGACGATAGCGATCCCACACGTTCTTCGTCGGATCGAAGGAACGCTTCAGCGACGAGAAGTGACCCCAGAGCACCCTGCCCGCACCCTGCCGCCGGGCATGACAGAGCAATAGCGGGAGGGTGACGGATCGGGGACTCTCCTCCGCCAGGACCACGGCGGGACGACCGTGATCGCGAAATACGCGTCGAAACGGCTGCGCATGAAACCTTTCGCCGAAAAGCCACCGGTTGCGCAGCGCGACCTGCTCGAACGACGGTTCTTCCCCGGACACCAGGTATCCCAGCGACGAGGCGTCGGGAGGCTGACCGGCGCAGACGACCAGGCGCCCACCCAGGCGTCTGTTGAGCTCCTCCAACACGGGCACACGGTAACCGGGCACCATCCGAGCAAAATAATACACCGGCTGCTGCGGCATGGGCAGGAAACGCAGGAAAAACGGCTGCGGGGAATGATGGGGCGACGCTCCCACCATGTGCGAGCGCGTCGCATTCGCGGCAGATGCCGGCGAACACAAGCCACCCTCGGAGGCTATACTATTGAAAAAGACGACTCGTGAAATATACGCCGCGAAGCCGCCAGAACTAAGCGCCGCCGAAAAAGGATGTCCTGGACCCTTTCGAATATGCAAGACGGAGAGACGACGTCTCGCCTCGCCGGCTACGCCGTCCTCGACGCCCTCGGCGTGCGCCTGGGGCATGTTTCCGGGTGGGTGACGGATCCGGACGGTCGGATTCGCATGCTCAAAGTAGCCGTTACGGAATGGGAGGGATCTTCCGACTACCTGGTGCCTCTGGGCGCGGTCACGCTCATCAGCGACGCCACTTCCACCGTTCAGCTTCGCAAGGTGACGAAGCAGTCGATCGGACGGCTCTGTTATCGATACCGGGGAGAGCTGCCGGCGCCACGGCTGCTCAAGACCCTTCTGCGCCACTTCCACCCGCCTCGCGCGTCGCTCGTCGAGCGCCTCGCCCGCAAGCCGAGGGGACCCCATCCCGTACCTCTTTCGTGGACGCGGCTGTCCGACTATGACGAACCCGGGCTGTCTTAGCGGCCGGTGTGCCCGAATCCACCCTCGCCGCGCGCGGTTTCTTCGAGCTCTTCTGCGAGCTCCCACTCCACGCGCTCGTGCCGGGCCACGACGAGCTGGGCGATGCGCTCGCCG
>CAZXHQ010000253.1:0-5954 GCA_964640145.1 uncultured Rhodothermales bacterium
TGATCGAGCATGTCGGGGTCTCGAATTATTCGGTCGAGCAGATCGAGCGTGCGCGCGAGATCGTCGACGTCGTCTCCGTTCAGAATCAGTTCTCCCTCTGGCACCGCAAGCCGCTCGAAGACGGAACGCTGGAATATTGCGACCGGGAGAGGTTGACGTTCCTGCCCTGGGGTCCCCTCGGGGGCCGACGCCGTGCGAAGCAGATCGGAGAGGTTCCCGTTCTGGCCGAGATGGCCGGGACGCGGGGCGTCTCTCCCGCTCGGATCGCACTTGCCTGGCTGATGGCCAAGTCGCCGGTGGTGCTCCCCATTCCCGGTGCGTCCCGTCCGGAGAGCATCGACGACTCCTCGGCGGCGTACCAGGTCCGCCTGACCGAAGACGACGTCCGCCGCCTCGAAGCGTCGATCGCCATCTAGATGACCGCACTCGACGAAACGGAGGTCGTTACGTGCTTCCTCCGCGCGGACGGGGAGGTCCTGCTGCTGCGGCGCAGCCGTGAGGTAGGATCGTATGCCGGAGCATGGGGGGCGGTCGCGGGTCATGCCGAAGGCGACCCGGACCGGGCCGCGCGCCGGGAGATCGAAGAAGAGACGGGATTCGACGACGCCGAGCTCGCGCGACGAGGCGACCCCTTCCCCGTCGTGGACGAGCGCCTCGGCACGCGCTGGATCGTGCATCCATACCTGTTCGACGCGGACCGGCGCGAGCCGGAGCTGAACTACGAATCATCGGCGTACGAGTGGGTCTCCCCTGCCGAGATCCTGCGCCGCGAGGTCGTCCCGAAGTTGTGGAATTCGTATCGAGCCGTATCCCCCACCATCGAGACGATACGCGAAGACCGGACGCACGGATCGACCTATCTCTCGCTCCGCGCCGTCGAGGTCTTGCGGGATCTTGTCGCGGAAGGCGCCTCCTGGTCCGAGCTTGGAGACGTCGCCCGCGAACTGATTTCGGCACGCGGGTCGATGGCGGCCGTGCGCAACCGGGTCAATCGGGCCATGTATCGCTGCGGCGGCGAAGAGGAGCCGCACGCCGCGGCGAGCTGCATGCACGGCGTCGTCCGCGAGGCGGCAGGGGCGGATCGGGCGGCGGCCGGCGAGGCGGCCGAGATGATCGGCGGCACCACGGTACTGACCCTCTCGCGGTCCGGCACGGTCACGGCCGCCCTGCTCGCGGCGCGTCCCCAGGTGATCGTGGCCGTCTCGCAGCCCGGCGGAGAAGGCGTCTGCGTGGCGCGATCGCTCGCCGATCACGAACTGGACGTTACGCTCCTGCCGGACGCAGCGATGGCGTCTGCCCCGCCGTTCGACCTCGTGCTGCTCGGCTGCGACAGCGTGCTGCCCGACGGAACGCTCTTCAACAAAGTCGGCTCGCGCCTCGCCGGGCTGGTTGCGCGGGACCGCGGGCGGCCCGTCTACGCCGCCACATCCGTCGACAAGCTGCTCGTCGCCGGCGAGCCGGACGTGCCCGCGGCGAACCGGTCGGAGCTCGGCGACGTTCCGCAGAACGTGCGGATTCAAGCCGGTCTCTTCGAAGCGGTACCGGCGGCATGGATCGACGGATATCTCACGGACCGGGGGCGCCTCGCTCCTCGCCAGATGCCGGCGCTCGCCGATGCGTTCCGAGAGACGGAGGCCTGGCAGGTCGACCCCTGAGCGCTGCCGGAGTCACGCGCTGGTCCGCCGCTCCGTCCGTCTCCCGCGCAGCGAGGCGCCGAGCGCACCTCCTAGAATCCCAGCTTGTTCAGCAGATAGTCGATCCGGCCCCGAAGACCGAGTCCGTACCCGAACCGTTCCGCCGTACCCCGTCCGAAGTGGTCGACGTACTCGTCGATCGGATAGTCGACCAGCCGATAGCCCGCCTCGCGGGCGGCGCGGAAGTTCTGCAGGGCCGGCAATCCGTGATGCACGAACGGGGGGAGCTCGAGATAGATCGTCCGGTCGACCAGCATGTAGGCGCTCACGAGCACCGGAATGCCCGACGGCTCCGCGAATCCGCGTCGGTTCACGTGCGCGACCTTGCCGGCGCCGTAGACGTCGGCCGGCTCGCAGGCTGCGACCATCTCTTCCAGAAAGCCCCTCCGGCGGGTCTCGGTGTCGCTGTCGAGAAAGAAGACGTAGTCCGATTCCAACCGGCGCAGCGCCAGGTCCATGGCAGGACCGTGATAGCGGTTCTCATCCAGCAGAACGGCCGCCACGGGGCCGAGGTCCCCGCACAGGCGTCCGATGACGTCTCGGGAGGCGTCCTGCGATCCGTTGTCGACGATCAGAAGGGGAATCTCCGGGTAGAAGCGGCTGAACGAGCGCACGGCCGTCTCGAGCATGTCGGGCGTCTGGAAGTTGACGACCACTATGCTGACGCGGGCGGCAGAAGCCATGCCGGGAGGGTGCTGAAAAAGGCGGAAGACCAGTGAACGGCCCTACGATAAGCGTGCCACTAAGCTAAGCGTGCCACAGAAAAAGCCGGCTGGTGGCAGCAGCCGGCTTCATGGGCGTTCCCTCATGGGGCGCCGCAGGGATAAGAGACGTGCCTCTCCGGTATCGTCCCTCAGCGCGACCGGCCTCCCGCGATCATGACGTGCTGCCGAAGCAGCGCTTCACAACCGGGTGGGAGGCCTACTCTCCGGCCGGTACGAGTACCGGCCTCGGCGGCGGTACGCACGACCTCCGGTTTCCCGGCGGCGGTGCGTCTAAACCGCATGGGCAGACGGTTTAGCAACCGCGGACCTTTGATGGCCCGTGCGTTCAGGTTTCTCGCAAGCTCTCCACGATCGGTCACGTCTCCGATCACCTCGTTCATCACGCGCCGGCTCTCGGCGCCGACATTTCTGCCGGTGCTTCATCGAGCGTACGCGCTCCGGAGATGATCGCATCACCGCCCGGGTCGAAGAACGCCGTTCTCCGCTGCGAGTCCCTGCGTCGGCGATCGGTCGTGATCAACGAGGTACCCGAAGGTACGTCGCGATCTCACGAGCCGATCTCGGCAGGGCGTCGAAGAAGGTCGGCTTCACAGAATGAGTCACGCTTCGCGGCCCGTCTTTCGACCGGCCGTATCAGCACGCACTCGCTCTCCACCGAGTATTCTCCAGCTCGCCGCATCAACGAACGCCGCTCTTCGCGGTCGGCTTCTGCAGCCGATCGCTTCATCGAGACGTGCGGGATCCATGCTCATCGTCCGCCGCTTTGGGTCGCCGGCCCGAAGGCCGGTACCTGGTGGAGCCGTCGGCCGGAGCCGCGGTCCACGTCGGACTCTGTGGGCGACGGATCGTTCGCAGCCGCAGGTGCCGAAGCATCGCGATTGCGGATCGATGGCGTCGCCGGCAGCGGTGTCGGCAGCCGGTGCAGGCGAACCCGCAGCATCTGCCGCTCGTCTGCCGCATTCCCTGACTGATCTTTCGACCAGTGCACGGGCATCCTCATGCAGCCCAGAGTGTTCAGTCGCGTCAAGGAACAGTGCCGTCAGGCACTGAGACCAGTATACCTTCGAAGCGTACGCTCGTCAAGGGACGACGGCGCGATTATTCCACAATCGATTAACACGATATCCACAACTGGACGACCTCGGGCGAACGATGGCGCGCTCGGGCCCGCAGGCAGTAGACCACCAGGCATTAGGCCCCCATCATTAGACCCCCATCATTAGACCCCCATCATTAGACCACAGAGCCCGGCCTGCCCACCAGACCGGGCTCTGTGAAGCCCATCATGAAGCGACTGACCCACCCCTCTCGAGAGGGTCTCCAGGCGCATGAGGTGGGCTCAATATACATTCCCCGCGCCGGAGACGCAAGCGGCAATAACGGTTCTCTTGCTCGAAGGGGCAGGCACGGCCGGAGATGGAACCGGTGCAATAACGGATTTAGTCAGAGGCCGATCGTGCCGATCTCCCGGAGAAAGATGCCGATCGAGCGCGGCTCCAGAAGAATCGTCAGGAGCAGGCCGCCGAAGGCGCCGCCGAGGTGCGCCTCGTGCGCGATGCCGCCCGTCATGCCGCCGTTCCGTCCGTGCCGCATGGCGTACATCGAAAGGAATACGTAGCCGACGGCGAAGAGCACCGCCGGGATGCCGATCGGAACGAAGAAAAGGTAAATCGGCTGCATCGGCGCGAAGAGACAGTAGCCGAACAGCACACCGCTGATGGCCCCGGAGGCCCCCACCGCCGCGTACTGAGCCGTCTCTCGATGCAGCACGAGCGAGAGCCCGTGCGCGGCGAGCTCGGCCCCGAAGTAGAGCAGCAGGAATTTGCCCGGCCCGAGCACGTACTCCATCGGCTGCCCGAAGAAATACAGCGTGATCATGTTGAAGAGCAGATGCGAGCCGCTCACGTGAACAAAGCCGGCCGTGACGAGCCGGTGGTACTCGCCGCCCGTCAAGATCTCGCGCGGCTTGAACGCCAGTCGATCCACCAGGGAATGGTCGAAAAACAGCGCGTAGCCGCTCACCAGCACGTTGACGAGCAGCAGGAGGAACGTGACGGGCGTCTGCGAGAAATCGAACATGCACAGGTGAGGGGCTGGAGGAGCGGAGCGCCTAGGCCGGGACGGCCGAGAGGTGGTCCAGTATGGACTCGAAGACGTAGCGCCCGTCGCTGCGGCCGAGCACCGGCTCCGCGCACCGGTCGGGATGCGGCATCATCCCCAGCACGTTACGCCTCTCGTTGACGATGCCCGCGATGTTGCGGGCCGACCCGTTGGGATTGGCCTCCTCCGTGATGCGACCCTCCACGTCGCAGTACCGAAACACGACCTGGCGGTTCTCTTCGAGACGATCCAGCACCTCCTCCGACGCGAAGTAGTTGCCTTCGCCGTGCGAGATGGGAATCTCGACGACCTGGCCCTCCTCCATCCGCGTCGTATAGGGCGTATCGGCATTCTCGACGCGAAGAAAGGTTTGCTTGCACGCAAACCGGAGCGCGGCGTTGCGCATGAGCGCCCCCGGGAGGAGACCGGCCTCGCAGAGGATCTGAAACCCGTTGCAGATCCCGAAGACGAGGCCGCCGCCTTCCGCAAAACGCACGACGTCCTTCATGATCGGCGAGAGGCGCGCCACGGCGCCGGAGCGCAAATAATCCCCATACGAAAAGCCGCCCGGCACGATCACGACGTCGACGTCGCCGAGCGCTTCTTCCTTGTGCCAGATAAAGCGGGAATCCTGCTCGAAGACGTGCTTGGCGACGTGGTAGGCGTCGTGGTCGCAGTTCGATCCCGGAAAGACGATGATTCCAAAGGTGGCAGCCATCTCTACTCTATTCGTGAAGATCGTACGGTGGGTCCGGAGGAGCACTCTGGGTACTGGCCGCCAGAGGTCGAGATCCGCGATCGCCGGCATCTTCCTCCAAGCTTGTCATTATAATAGATGCCGAATAATAGATGCCGACCCGATATGAGTCGCCATCCACGAACCAGGAGGACGTGAACGATGAGATTTCGCCGCTTCGGACGAACCGGCTGGGAAGTCAGCGAGGTTGGATACGGGATGTGGGGGATGGGCGCGTGGGAAGACTCCGACGACGAGCAGTCCCTCCGCTCCCTACACCGGGCCGTCGAGCTGGGCTGCAACTTCTTCGACACGGCCCTCGCCTACGGCGACGGGCACAGCGAACGGCTCCTCGGGGAGCTCGTCCGCAGCCATCCCGGCAAGACCCTCTATTCGGCCTCCAAGGTGCCGCCGAAGAACGAGCAGTGGCCGAGCCAACGCCACTTTTCGCTCGACGAAGTCTTCCCCCCCGACCATATCGAGGCCTCCGTGAAGACGAGCCTGGAAAACACGGGACTCCAGTACATCGACCTGATGCAGCTTCACGTCTGGGAGGACGGATGGGTCGACGACGACCGCTGGTTCGGCAAGCTCGACGATCTCCGCCGGCAGGGGCTCATCCGGGCCATCGGCGTAAGCCTGAACCGATGGGAACCGTGGAACGGCGTCCAAGCCGTACGCAGCGGCCTGGTCGACGCC